>WRHG01000013.1 GCA_009783365.1 Clostridia bacterium
GATTCCTCCAGATAGGCAACTACATTGCCGCAGTGTTTACAAATAAAAAACTCCATCCTGTCGTCTCCTTTCCGGGTTCACCCGTGAAATTGCACAACCCCAGCCGTCCAGGCTTCGCCTCACCGCCCTTCTACGTCAATGATGCCAAACCGGAAAGACAGCCTGCGCTTGCGCCTCAGCCACCCGCTCCAAAAGCTCCGTACGGGTGACCACGCCGGCTGTCCTTTGGATAGCCAGCGAAGATGAACAAGCCGCATAAACCGCCGCATCCCGCAATTGAGCTCCGGCCGTACGAAGCAGCGCCGCCGTCGCGCCAAAGGCGTCACCCGCGCCGCTCCCATCAACAGGCGGTATCGCCGGGTAGGCGGGCACCTGATGGATCTGGCCGTATTCCATGACCAAAGATCCCTTTTCCCCAAGGGTGACCACTAGGGGGCTTCCCGTGATCTCATGCAGCCCAAGGGCCAGTTCCACCAGATGATCCTCACGGGGTGTGTAGGGTTTCACCATCGCTGCGTAAAGGTCCGATTCATTTAGTTTCACAATCCCATGACGGTACAAGCCGCTCCTGCCCTTGCTGTCCACCCATACCGCCATTCCCTCTTGGCCAAGCCGTATCAATCGTTCCCGTATTGCAGGCGTAATGCATCCATATTTCACATGGTCGCAAACATACAACACATCGAAGGACGTTACCGCCTGCTCCAGCATATCAAGCAGCACCTCCTCCCAGGAACTGCCCAGTGCTTCATGATTTTCAAAGCTTAACTGTGGATCCTCATACAGCTTGCCGGCGGATCCTTGCCGCATGGGCGCGATGGATGCGCTGGTGATTCTGTCCCGCGTCTGCTGCAAAAACCCTGTGGAGATATTCTGCTTGGCCAAAAGCGCAATCAGCGCCGAACCGCGCCAATCATAGCCCAACACGCTGAACGCCGTTACCTGGGCTGGTTGCAGCGCCGCGAAGTTGCATGCCACGTTCCCAGCTCCTCCAGGCTGCATCCTCTCCCTAACAATAGGTCGTATAAAGTGGGGCGATTCTTTGGACAGTTCACTTTTATTCATATCCGCATACCAATGGATATTCAAGCTGAAATCTCCGATCACACCGACGCGCAGGGTGGAGATTGTCTGGAAAAGGGCTTCCAACGCTTTTGGGTCAGTCGCCATACTGCATTCCGCCTTTCGCAACAATTAGCCGGTACAGGTTTGGAATGGTCTGCCGATGATTCCCCACAAAATGCCAACCCATCCCGCCGCGGCTCACAGGGCGATTTACGATATTTTTTCGAGGCCGGTAATAGTAATTAGGATCCTCGGCGCCAATCTTCCGCCGATAATCCCCAAGATCTACCAAGTCAAAATTCGCCGTGGTAATCTCAAAGGTGGGAAAACCCAGATTTCTCGCAATGGACAACGCTTTCAGAAAAACCTCAGGACCAATCACAGCGGAGCCAAAGTTCATATATACGCCGCCCTCAAGCATGGTTACCGTGTCGCAAATCGTTTGAAAATCAATTCCGCTGGCTTTCCCAATGGCGCCAAAATCTGCAATAGGGTGTTGATGGATGATGTCCGTTCCAACCGCTATGTGATAGGTGGCTGGAATCCCCAGCTGAAAGGCCTGATAGAGCACGCAATCCTCCCGATAGGGAAAGCGCTCCGGCCGCTGTTCCATCCAGCGGGCCAGCCCTTCCCCATATCCAATATCGTTCCGCGCGCCCTCTATAATCGCCTCGTTCATCCATCGCCCGGTTTGTTCCCACATTCCAAAACTGCCGTCTTCAATGGCTAAAGGCACATCCTCTGAAGTTCCTCCTAGGTAGCAGAGCTCAAAATCATGAATGCTGCAAGCTCCATTGCCCGCCACATGGGTAATGACGCCCATTTTCATTAATTCAATCACATACCGCGACAAATGGTTCTTGATGACATGAGCGCCCATACCAAAGATTACCGGCCGCTGATTCCGTCTGGCAGCAAGAATGCGCTCTACCAGCGTTTCAAAACCATCCTGGTCCCAAGCAGGCACCGAAGCCTCACCGGGGGTTTCCAGTTGGCTGATCGTTACCAGATTATTTCGCTTTTCCGCAGGGTAAGTTCGAATCGGCTCAAAAGAAAGTCTTCTGTTCCGCGCAGGTTCATGCATGTTCCCCTCCGCCGGGTGGCATCCGGCAACCGCTTGATCAGACCATGTTTACAAACTCAGGCTTCACAACCGTTCCCGTCATCTTCGTCCCTTTGATTATGCTATGCTGAGTATAGTAACTATGCGTCACTTTGTCAAGACAGCCTGATGTTCATAAAAAGAAGGACTGCCGAGGCAGTCCCCCTATCATACTCAGTTGGCCCTTCTTACTCTGCCAAAGCTGCGGCATCCACAACCTTGACGCCCGTGTCAACCAGCGGCTCTTCGATGGCTTCGCCGGCCAGAACCTTGGCGGCGCTCATCATGCCCTCGTAGCCCATCTTGTAAGGATCCTGCGCCATGGCGCACAGCAGGGAACCGTCAAGCGTCAGCTCTTTGATAGCATCGCTCTGATCGAAACCAACGCCGATCACATCGCCGCCGGCTTCTTTGATAGCGTTGCCCACGCCCACTGTTCCGCCTTCGTTCGTACCGAAGATGCCAACACAGCCGTTGGTGATGTAGTTAGCCGCAATGTTCTGGCTCTCGGTGGCATTGCCCTGTCCATACTGAGTTTCCAGAATTTCGAAAGCAGTGCCCTCAAAAGCCTTGCGGAAGCCGGCTTCGCGGTCCACTGTGGACTGTGTGGCGGCATTCACATTCACGATACCGATCTTGCCGTCGGCAAGACCTTTTTCGGTCAGGGCTTTCAGCAATTCCTCACCGGCGGTCTGACCGGCGTTGGTGTTGTTGGTAGCCAGGATCTGCTCGGCAGGATAGTTGGCGGGTGAGTCCACATAGATGAACTTCACGCCTTCCTTGCTGTACTGCTCGATGGTGGCGGCTTGGGTGTCCGGGCCGTTGGAGGCCAGCAGAATCACTTCCGCGTTGTCGGCAAAGGCGTTGTTCATGCATTCAATCTGCGCGGTGTCGTCCTTGCCCTGGGTGGGGGCGTCCCATTTGTAGTCAATGTCCACGCCTGCCGCAGCCAGTTCGGCAACTGCATCCTTACATCCTTCGTCAACGTGCACCCAGTGTTGATCCATCAGGTCCATGGTGATCAGGGTCACCTTCGAGGCGGCCATCGCCGAGGCAGCGCCCATGACCAGCATCAGAGACAGTACCAGAGCCAGTACCTTTTTCATTGTAGGTTCCTCCTAATTGATTTTATATTAACACGCCATGGCAAGGCAGGCGTATTAACTCAAGCCTTTACAGTGGCTTTCTCCTTGCCCTTTTTACCGGATGATTTTCGGCCGCTGCGCACCAGCACATCCGCCAACACCGCCAGTATTACAATAATACCGATGATGATGTTTCGGAACGCCAGCGGCGCTCCTGCGATAGACAGTCCATTTTGCATAACGCCCCATACGCAGGCGCCAACAATGGTACCCAGTAAAATACCCTGTCCGCCCAGGGTGCTGACACCGCCAATTACCGATGCGGCCACCGCGTAAAGCTCATAGGAAAGCCCTGCATCCATCGTTCCCAGACCGCCCTGGGCACACTGAATAAGCCCCGTGACGCCCGCGCAGAAAGCACTGACCGTGTAAGCCTTGATGACCGTCATGGACACATTGACGCCGGAAAGTTTAGCGGCTTGAATATTGCTGCCCACAGCGTAAATATAGCGGCCGGTACGGGTCTTTCCCAGAATATAGTTAAAAATGACCCAAAGGATGACCACGATAAACACCGTATTAAAAATATTAAAATAATTCAGAAAACGCCAGCCGCCCTCCTCCCGGATGACAAACTCAAAGGGAAAAACACCCAAAAATCTCTCTCCAAAATTTAAATTTTTGGCATAGTAGAACACATCCCGAAAGCCTTGCGCAGCCGCCCCGATGGAATCCGTATTCTGGTTGTTATTCACCAATTGCGCGATGCCGCGGCAGATCGTCATGGTTCCCAGGGTCGCAATGAAAGGAGGAATCTTGCATTGAGCCACCAGGATACCGTTTAGAACGCCTACAGCCACGCAGGAAATTAAGGTTATCAAGCAAGCGAAAACCGGATCCACACCCAGGGTCATAAGCGTGGCGGACATCATGCAACTCATACCCAATACCGAACCGATGGAAAGGTCAATGTTGCCGGTAATCAGTACATAGCTTTGTCCGATGCCCACCAGCAGGAAGGGAGCAATCTGCCGCATCAGGTTGGGAACATTCCGCTCGGAGAAAAAGTTGTTATTCATCAAGCTAAAAATAACGCACAGAATAATCAGCCCGCCCGTGACGGTGATCACCTGTCCCATGCCGCGCACGGCGAAGATCCGTTGAAAAGCGTTCGGCTTCTTAGTGGTCTCCATAAAACTACTCCTCATCTATGCATTGATCACGCGGGCTGCCGGTCCATCTTATTCTCGAAGCGGGTGGCGTAATCCAGAATCTTCTCCTGCGTTGCCTCCGCAACGGGCATCTCTCCCGTTACCCGCCCGTCGCACATCACAACGATGCGGTCACTGATGCCTAGAATCTCCGGCATTTCGGAGGAAACAAACAGAACGCCTATTCCATCCGCTTTCAACTGGTTCATCAGATGATAAATCTCCACCTTAGCCGCCACATCGATGCCCCGTGTGGGCTCGTCGAAGATGACCATGCGGGAATTTCGCGCCAGCCACTTGCTGACGACTACTTTTTGTTGATTGCCGCCGGAGAGGCTGGCAGCGTCCACAGCTACGTTCGGCAGTTTAATTTTGAGGTCTTGCACCGCTTTGGAAGCCATCCGTCCCTCCTGACGGCGATCCACTTTACCGCCCTTCCCCGACAAAATATCCAGGTTAGGCAGGGCGATGTTATCCCGGACGCTAAGCCTCACACAAAGGCCGTCCCGCTTCCGGTCTTCCGGTACCAATACGATACCGGCCCGAATGCTGTCTCCCGGTACCCGAATCATTATTTCCTTGCCTTCCAGGCGGACTTCGCCCGATTCCTTGGAATCCACGCCAAAGATCGCCCGGGTTGTCTCCGTGCGCCCAGCGCCCACCAATCCCGCCAAGCCTACGATCTCGCCCTTGCGGACCGTTATGTTTACATCGCGGACCAAACGTCCCGCGTTGAGGTCCTCTACCTCAAAAATCACATCGCCCACTTCGCACTCTACCCTCGGGAACTTCTCATGAATGTCTCTGCCAACCATATGGCTGATAATCTCCGGCAGGGTGATGTCGGCATAGTTTTGAGAGGTGATGTATTGGCCGTCCCGTAAAATGGTCACCCTGTCCACGATGTACTGCAGTTCTTCCAAGCGGTGGGATATGTACACAATCCCGCAGCCGTCGGCCCGCAGCTTGCGAATGATCTGAAACAAGTCGTCGATTTCTTTGGCAGTCAGCGCGGAGGTGGGCTCATCCATAATCAAGATACGCGCGTTGATGGAGAGAGCTTTGGCAATTTCCACCATCTGCTGCTTGGAAAGCTGTAAATCACCCACAACCGTCTCCGGCGCGATATCGATATTCAAGCGCTCCAAAATTTCCGCGGCGCCTCTGTTCATTGCACGTTTATCCAGCCGGTTGCCGTGCATAATCTCCCGACCTAAAAAAATATTCTCAGCCACCGTCAAGTGCTGACACATGTTTAGTTCCTGATGAATGATGGCTATGCCAAGCTCCTGCGCCTTTTTGGGAGTACAGTTTTCCACCGCCTGGCCGAAAACCTTTACGGTTCCTTCGTCCTTCGGATACACGCCGCACAAAACTTTCATCAGCGTGCTTTTGCCGGCTCCGTTTTCTCCCAGCAACGCCGCCACTTCGCCTGCCCGCAACTCAAACCGAACGTCGTCCAAAGCAACAACGCCCGGGAAAGTTTTACGCACTCCCTCCATCTCCACAATATACTCATCCATCTGCCACTCACCTGCTCTTGCTTTGATGTGGTACGAAAAGCCAATCTAGCGGAATGCTTTCTTGTTAAACGGTTTAACTATTATAGCTTGCCAATTCTCCCTTGTCAAGTGTATAATGAAAAAAAATACAGTGAGGTGATACTCACGTGCGGAACAAAGGGACTCCCATCGCCAAAAGGACATTAAGCGCGTTGCTTAAGTCCTATCTGCGTGGGCTTACATGAAAAAGGCAACCAACAATATGAGCATGAAGCAGGCTAACCGCCGGCTTATTCTGGATATGATCCGGCGGGAGCCTATATCCCGGGTGGATATTGCCGAACAGGTTGCGCTCACGCGCGCTTCCGTTACCATCATCACGGAGGAGCTGATTAACGAAGGCCTGATCTATGAAGCAGAGCTCGTACAAAATAACAACAAAGGGCGCAGCCCCGTCCTACTGATGCTTAATCCGGACGGCGCGCGGTTTGGCGGCATAAATATCGAAAAAGATCATATTGAAGTGGGGATTGTAAACATTTCAGGCGGTACCCTCAGCCAAACGGTACTACCCTATGGCCGTTCTTCGCCCAAAGACATACTGAAAGCGGCCTGCGAGGTGCTAAAGCCGTCTCTGTCCACCTTGGAGAGCATAGGTTTATGCGCACCCGGACCTTTGGACTATCGTCAGGGCGCGTTGCTGAATCCACCCAATTTTGCGGCATGGCATGATTTGCCAGTACGGGAGAGCCTGATTTCTTTTTTGGCCCCGGAAATCGGTTTGTTCATAGAGAACGTTCCCAACGCGATGGCTTTGGAGGAAAAGTATTTTGGCGTCAACAAAGATGTGCCGAATTTTGCCTCATTGCTCGTGGACGATGTCAGTATTGGATTGGGGGTTGTTCTCAACGATCATTTACTGCGGGGGGCAACGGGCCTGGGAAATGAAATCGGCCATACCACCGTGGTGATTGACGGCCTCCCTTGTGAATGCGGCAATCACGGATGTCTCGCCAAGTACGCCTCCATGCCCGCCCTGCTGAAGAGTACGCCTTTTGACAGCTGGCATTCCCTGATTGATCAGTTGGACAGCTCTTCCGCCGCCAAGACCCTACTGAACAAAGAGGCGAAGTATCTAAGCGTCGCCTTGCTCAATGCCATCAACATGCTGGACATTGAGATGGTCATCCTCAAGGGCGTTATCGCATACAATGCCCAGGCGCTCCGGCTTCTGCTCCACCAAAGGGTTGCCGGCCGGATCGTCAGCAGTCACGCCCGCTCGGAGGTACTCATCACCTCCGGCGAGGCTCCCTGCTCTGTCCGTACAGCCGCGGTTCCCGCGATCCACGCTTATTTTAATGGGCCCCCGCCAGCACCCGCTTGAAAGGAGAGTTACTATGCGCTATTTCCTCGGATTTGATATCGGCGGCACCAAGTGCGCCGCTTCCTTGGGGCAATATGACGGCGATCGTTTAATCATCCGCGGTAAAAGCATGATTGATACCATGGAGTACCAAACGCCGATCGCTGCGCTTCAGCAGCTTGCCAAGCTGGCGAAGCAGCTCAGCGATGGATTTGCTGTGGAAGGAATCGGTATCAGCTCCGGCGGCCCGCTCGATTCTGAGAAGGGTTTGCTGCTGTCGCCACCCAACTTGGTAGGCTGGGACAGAGTACCAATTACTGAGTATTTTTCCAGCCAATTGGGCGTCCCAGCCACGCTTCAAAACGATGCCAATGCCGGCGCGATTGCGGAATGGAAATTCGGCGCGGGACAGGGATACCGGGATTTGGTATTTCTCACCTTTGGCACAGGCATCGGCGCGGGGCTGATCCTGAACGGTCAGCTATACAAGGGCTGCAGTGATACCGCCGGCGAGGTGGGGCATATCCGCATGGAGAAGTACGGACCGGTGGGCTATGGCAAGAGCGGTTCCTTCGAGGGCTTTTGCAGCGGAGGCGGCATTGTGCAGCTGGCCCAAAACCGATTATTGGAACTGAAGCAAGGCGGAAAACATCATCCGCTTCAAAAGGAGGATCCCCTTACCACCAAAGCTGTCTTTGACTGGGCAAAACAAGGCGATCCCCTGTGCATGGAAATTTGTAAGGACGTGGGCCACATCTTTGGCAGGGGCCTTAGCATCCTTATTGATCTGCTGAATCCCCAGGTCATCATCGCCGGCAGTATTTTTTCGCGTAATTTTGACCTTCTCTACCCGATCCTGTGTGAGACGCTCAGTAAAGAAGCGCTGCCGGTAGCTAGAAAGCAGTGTAAGATCCTACCCTCCGCCCTTGGCGATTCTATCGGAGACATGTCCGCTCTGGCTGTGGCGTTGTATCATTAGCCCAGAGAATATTTTAAAAAGGCAAGGTGATACGGATGGCGGATTTCAGTCCCCTGAAAGCGCTGCTTACACGGTATCCGGCCCTGCTTCCCTGCAGGGAAGCCCTGGATCAGGCTGCGGAAATGCTGATTCACTGCTTCCGAAACGGCCATAAGCTATTGGTATGCGGAAACGGTGGCAGCGCAGCCGACAGCCAGCATATCGTAGGCGAACTGATGAAAGGTTTTGTACTGCCGCGTAGCCTCGACGATCAAACGCGGCGGAAACTGATACAGGTAAACCCGGAACGGGCGGAATACCTGACCCGCCATCTGCAAGGCGCACTCCCGGCCTTATCCCTGATCGGAGAAAGCGCTCTGCACACCGCTTTTGCAAATGACGCCGCGCCGGACCTTTGCTTCGCTCAGCAGGTGCTGGGTCTTGGGAATGCAGGAGATGTTCTGCTGGGCATCTCCACCTCCGGTGACTCCGCCAATGTGCTGTACGCAGCTCATGTAGCCCATGCCAAAAGCATGCTTGTCATCGGCCTCCTTGGGCGGAACGGAGGATCGCTGCTCTCCCTGACCGATTGCGCCCTCATCGCCCCAGCCTCAGAAACCTATCAAATCCAAGAATATCACTTGCCTATGTACCATGCCCTCTGCATGACAGTAGAACAAGAATTTTTTGCGAACGAGTAGCTCCATAGGGAAAGAAGCATGAAATATTCGCACCTTGTTTTTGACATTGACGGAACTTTGCTGGACACTGAAAAAGCATCTTTATATTCTTTGCGGGATGTCGTTTTTGATATGCTGCAACTGGACATGTCCATCCGTGATTTACGGTTTTCTCTGGGAATAACGAGTGATGACGCTCTCCATACACTGGGAATTGCGGACGTGACATACGGCAATTCATTATGGCAGGTATTCTATCAAAAATATGCCGGGCATGTCAGGATATTTGACGGCATACCTGAAATCCTGCGTCACTTGTCCCGCCAAACTAACACGCTGGGAATTATAACGTCAAAGACGAAAGCGGAATACCAAAATGATTTTGTTCCTTTTGGCTTGGCGCAATATTTTTCGATCGTTGTTTGCGCGAGCGATACCCGCAAACACAAACCCGACTCAGAACCCATGGTAAAATTCCTGGAATGGTCTAAAGCGGATTCCGGCAGCGTTTTATATATCGGAGACACGATACATGACATGAATTGCGCAAAAGGGGCGAATGCGGATTTCGCGCTTGCCTTGTGGGGTTGTGAAAACCCAAAAGAAATACGTGCGGACCACTACCTATCCAGCCCATATGACATTGCGGGTTTATTACAGTCGTCCAAGTAACTTCAGAGGCCTTGCGCTTGAACAACAGCCCGAACCGAAAGCGGGTTTAAAACAGCGATCCCCCGGCAATGCCGGGGGATCGGAGCGTCTTAGTACATGCCGCCCATTCCGCCGCCGCCGCCGGCAGGCGGGGCAGGTTCCGGCGCGGGCAGATCCGCTACCAGGCTTTCGGTGGTCAGTATCAGCGCCGCCACGCTGGCCGCGTTCTGCAGAGCAATACGCGCCACCTTGGTGGGGTCGATGATACCGCGTTCCGTCATATCAACATATTCATTCTTCAGGACGTCGTATCCATATCCATTCTTACGGTTGTTCTTTATGTTTTCCACGATAACGCTGCCCTCAATACCCGCGTTTTCGGCGATCTGCCTGAGCGGCTCTTCCAGGGAACGCAGAACGATTTCCACGCCGGTCTTTGCGTCGCCGGCAAATTTAGCCAATTCGCCCTGCACGCCTGCCATGATATTCATCAGCGCGATTCCGCCGCCGGGTACAATACCCTCTTCCACAGCGGCGCGGGTTGCTGCCAAAGCGTCCTCAATGCGCAGCTTGCGCTCCTTCATTTCCACTTCTGTTGCGGCGCCTACTTGGATCACCGCCACACCGCCGGCCAGCTTGGCCAACCTTTCCTGCAGCTTTTCCCGGTCATAATCGCTTGTCGTATCCTCAATCTGCACACGAATACTGGCAATCCTGGCATTGATGTCCTCTTTTTTGCCGGCTCCCTCCACTATGGTGGTGTTCTCCTTATCCACCTTCACCTGGCGGGCGGATCCCAGCATATCGATGGTGGTTTCCTTCAGCTCCAAACCAAGCTCTTCAGTAATAACCTGCCCGCCTGTTAAAACGGCAATATCCCTCAGCATTTCCTTGCGGCGGTCTCCGAAGCCGGGCGCTTTTACCGCAACACCGGTAAATGTGCCGCGCAGTTTGTTGAGTACCAGGGTTGCCAAAGCTTCGCCTTCCACGTCCTCGGCGATGATCAGAAGCTTCTTACCGGATTGCACCACCTGCTCCAGCACCGGCAGAATCTCCTGAATGTTGCTGATTTTCTTATCCGTAATCAGGATCATCGGGCTCTCCAGCACGGCTTCCATCTTGTCGGAATCGGTGACCATGTAAGCACTTGCATAGCCCCGGTCGAACTGCATGCCTTCCACGGTAATCATTTCCGTCTTCATGGTCTTGCTCTCTTCCACGGTGATCACGCCGTCGTTCCCAACGGTCTCCATGGCCTCGGAAATCAGCTTGCCAATGGCTTCGTCTCCCGCGGAAATGCTGGCCACCTGCGCGATCGCCTGCTTGCCGGAGATAGGCTGGCTCAGCTTGGCCAAACCATCCACCGCTGTATTAACAGCCGCTTCGATGCCGCGCTTCAAGATCATGGGGTTTGCGCCGGCTGCCAAATTGCGAAGGCCTTCGTGAACGATCGCCTGCGCCAAAAGAGTCGCGGTGGTTGTTCCGTCGCCCGCCACATCGTTGGTCTTCGTGGCTACTTCCTTAACCAACTGCGCGCCCATGTTTTCAAAAGCATCCTCCAACTCGATCTCCTTGGCGATCGTCACACCGTCGTTGGTGATCATTGGCGAACCGTATTTCTTATCCAACACCACATTACGTCCCTTAGGACCCAGGGTGATCTTGATTGTGTTGGCAAGGGTATCCACGCCCTTTTCCAACGCCCGCCGCGCTTCCTCTCCATACCGAAATTGCTTTGCCATATTGCGTTTCCTCCTTGATCTTCCCTATTGTTATTCCACGGTAGCCAGAATATCGCTCTGCCGAACGATGATCAGTTCATTCTCGTCGATTTTAACTTCTGTTCCGGCATACTTGCTATAAATGACCTTCTGCCCGGGTTTCACCTGCATCACAATTTCCTTGCCATCCACCATACCGCCGGGTCCTACGGCCAGCACTTCCGCCATCTGAGGCTTTTCTTTCGCCGCGCCGGTCAACACGATTCCGCTCTTGGTGGTCTCTTCCGTTTCCACATTCTTGATGACTACGCGGTCGCCAAGTGGCTTCACATTCATGGTATTTCCTCCTGTTTTGATATGGATTTCATATTGTTAGCACTCAAATTGAACGAGTGCTAACAATAGTGTTAGTGTACGCCATTTTCAAACTTGTCGCAAGCCCATTGTAACATCCATCGCACCTCTTTTCTATCTTAATTCCTTAAAATCATTAAATTTTATCATAATTTCTCGCGATATTGCGCAATTTCTCTCTATTTCATTTGATTTCTCCCTGTCATATGTTGTTGGGCTCCAAAAAATATGATACAATCCCCAGGGGTAAGAAAGGAGAAAACCCATGTGTCATCAAACTTCCATGGCGTTCGAACTGCTTGGCTGGTACCGCCGGGCGGGTCGAAACCTTCCCTGGCGGGAGACCCGGGACCCTTACCGCATCTGGGTCTCCGAGATCATGCTCCAACAAACCAGGGTAGAGACTGTCAAAGGCTATTACGAACAGTTTTTAAAGCTTTTTCCCACAGTAGCCGCCCTGGCCGAAGCGCCTCAGGAGGAAGTGTTGAAGGCGTGGGAAGGCCTTGGTTATTACAGCCGGGCCCGAAACCTGCAAAAGGCTGCGCAGGGCATGGTGGCCAATCACGGGAGCGGGTTTCCTGAACGTTATGAGGATTTGCTGCGTTTACCCGGCGTTGGCGCGTACACGGCAGGAGCCATTGCCAGCATCGCTTTCGGAGAGCGCGTACCCGCCATCGATGGCAACGTATACCGGGTTGCCGCCAGAGTATACGGAATCCGGGAGGATATAGGCGCAGCAGGTACGCAGCGCAGGCTCCGGACATTGATGATGGAAAGCTTACCCGGCGAAATGACAGGTGATTACAACCAAGCCCTGATGGAATTAGGAGCCTCCGTATGCGTACCCGGCATACCGAAATGCGGTGACTGCCCTTGGATGAAACGCTGTGACGCCTACGCAGAAAAGGATGCCCATCTGCTTCCTGTTCACATGAAAAAAAGTTCCCCCAAGCGGATAGACGTGGCTGTATGCCTGCTGACTTTTCAGAAACAAGTTCTGGTGGCGCGCAGGCACCAGCGGATGCTGCACGGTCTATATGTATTTTACCTTATAGAGACGGAAACCCAGGCGAAAGCCGTGGAGGAACTGCTCAGTGAGCAAGGCTTTTCATGCCGTTATCAAGCGTCTCTGGGCGCCGCCAGGCATGTTTTTACGCACCGGATATGGGAGATGGCGCTCCTCCATTATGAGTTTGTAAAGGCGCCATCACCCGCGTTGCTTTCTCAGCTTCACGCCCGGTTGGTCACAAAGGAAGAGTTGACGGCGCTCCCATTCCCAACTGCCATGCGGGCAGCACGAGAACGGGCTATTGACCTGCTCATGTAAATGAACCGGCCGTTTTCAATGAGCCACGCAATATGATATACTATGCCAGATTCTATTGAGGAAGGGATGGTCTCAAATGACAAAGGAGAGCGGCAAACCCATTGTTCTGGATGTTAATCATATGATGAGCGACATCATAGGCATTCAATACGGTATTAAGCCAGAGCAGGTAGATGGCATGAGCCTGGCAGCGGCAACCGCGCAGGCGAACGTACAAAAAAACCGGGGGACCGGCTGGCTTGGCTGGATGGACCTGCCCTACAACCAAGAGGAGATCCTACCCCACATTGAAATAACGGCGGCTCATGTGCGCGAGCATTTCGACGCCTTTGTCGTGCTTGGAATCGGCGGCAGCGCCCTTGGCCCCATCGCCGTACAGCAGGCTTTGAATCATCTCCGTTACAACGAACTCCCAGCCGAAAAGCGAAACGGCCCCAAGCTTTATGTGGAGGACAACATAGACCCGGAGCGTATGCAATCCCTGCTTGATGTGATTGATGTAAGGCGCACTTGCTTCAACGTCGTCACAAAATCCGGCGCTACCGCCGAGACCATGAGCCAGTACCTCATCATCTCCGATCTGTTGAAAAAAGAAGTGGGTGATGGCTGGCAGAAGCACATCATCGCCACCACGGATCAGTCAAAGGGAAACCTCGTTACACTGGCGCAAAAGGAAGGTTTTCAACTCTTCTATATCCCCGGCGGCGTAGGAGGCCGTTTCAGCGAACTGTGCCCCGTGGGGTTGTTGCCCGCCGCCGTCTGCGGCATTGATATCCGGGGTATGCTGGAAGGCGCAGCCGCCATGGACGAGCGTTGCAAAACACCGGATTTGTGGAAGAATCCCGCTCTGCTTGAGGCTGTTCTGCAGACGATTGCCATGGATGACATGGGTGCGAATATTCAGGTGATTATGCCTTATGCCGACAGCCTTCGATTTATGGCAGACTGGTTTTGCCAGCTTTGGGCGGAGTCCTTGGGAAAAAACGTAACCCGCAAGGGTACAGCCGTCAATATAGGACAGACTCCCGCAAAGGCTTTAGGCGTGACCGATCAACATAGCCAGCTTCAGCTCTATACTGAAGGCCCCTTTGACAAGGTGATCACGTTCCTGAAGGTGGGAAGTTTCCGCGATGAGTTTCCCATCGCCCCCGGCTGCGAAGAATTTCCCGATGTGGCTTTTCTAGGCGAAAAAACGTTGAATCAATTAATCGACGCAGAATTGAAAGGCACAGAATACGCCCTGTATCGGGCGGGCCGCATGAGCCAAACCATCATCCTGCCGACGGTACAAGCTCATACGCTTGGGCAACTGATGTACTTCCTCCAGATGACCACGGCCTACATGGGCGAACTGCTGGACATAGACGCTTTCAACCAGCCTGGCGTGGAGGAGAGCAAGATCGCCAGCTACGCGGTGCTAGGCAATCGGAGTGACAAGTATCTAAATAAAGCCCTGGAAATGAATGAGCGTCCTGAGAGCCGACAAGAATACAGGGTATGAATTGCGATGCAGGTTCCGGAAGCCGTTCGCCAGTTTCGCTTATTGCGGCGATTGACGGGTCGCGCCGAAGGCTTATCGGTATGTAAAACCGGCCAGAAGGAAAGCGCCGAATCGCTTGCAATGATTTTACGAAAACAGTCCAACCAGCGGAAAATACACAAAAGGCACAAAAATTGCGGGCAGCATGTCCGCCACCTTGATATCCTTCTTCAGCAGCATATTCAACCCGATTCCTACAATCAACAAGCCGCCCGCCGCACTCATTTCCCGCACCACCCCGTCGCTTAACAGCGGAGCGAGCAAATTCCCCAAAACGGAAATGGCGCCTTGATATACCAGCACCGGTAATGCTGAAAGCATAACGCCCGCGCCCATTGTGCCGGCAAACACCGCCGCGGCCACACAATCCAATGCGGACTTGGCAATTAATGTACTGTGGTCTCCGCGAATGCCGCTGTCCAGAGCCCCTACGACAGCCATCGCTCCCACACAAAAAACCAAGCTTGCCGTCACAAACCCTTGAGCAAAAGCTCCATCGGGTTCTTCGCCCTTTCCGCCACGCCCGAGCTTCCGCTGCGCATAGGCGCCCAGTTGGTTCATACGCGCGTCTATTTTTAATAATGCGCCCAAAATGCCGCCAATCACCATCGACAGGATCATCAGCATCACACTCTGTGTTTGCAGCGCGCCCCTTATACCAATCAAACAGACGCATAGGCCTAAACCTTGCATTACCGTATCCGCAACATTATTTTTCATGCCGCGGCGCAGTAGCAATCCCACCGAGGAACCAGCCAGAATCGCCGCTATGTTGATAATTGTCCCAACCACTTGCTTTTACTGGGCGACAACTTGCTTAACAGGGTAGACGCTGACCATTTTGTGATCGCGGCCTTTCCGCTCGAAGCGAACGATACCGTCCACAAGCGCAAAGAGCGTATCGTCTCTGCCGATTCCCACATTAATGCCGGGGTGTATTTTTGTGCCCCGCTGCCGGACCAGAATATTGCCCGCCAGGGAAAATTGGCCGTCAGCCCGCTTGGGTCCCAGGCGCTTGCTTTCACTGTCCCGTCCGTTACGGCTGGAACCCACCCCTTTTTTATGAGCAAAAAATTGAAGATTCAGCTTCAACATGATGACTTCCTCCCATCGATGATCCTAAAGTGCTTCGGGTGTGCCGAGGATAGATCCTCGAATCCTTGTAAACCGGTTCGCAAAACGATCTGCGCCGCTTCCAAATCCTGGCCGCCAACAACCTCCGGCATGGTCAGCGCCATAAATGCGTCCCGTTCCCGCCGCTCCACCAGGGGAGCGACCCCAGCTACCGATTCCAGCGCGTTTACGCAGGTGGTCATCAGTATGCTGACGGCCGCGCAAACGATATCACTGCCCATTGGAGCGAAACCTGCATGTCCGGAAACTGAAAGTTTGCGTATTCGCCCTGTTTCCCATTCCACACGCAGGGTTGTCATCATCCTACGGCGGTGATTTCCACCTTGGTGTAGTTCTGACGGTGCCCTGCCTTGCGGTGATAGTTTTTCTTGCTTTTATACTTGTAAATGACAATCTTCTCGCCCTTTACCTGGGCAAGAATTCGTCCTTCCGCCTTCGCGCCCGCCAATGTTGGGGAACCGACCTCCACGCTTCCGTCGCCGCCCAGCATCAGCACATCAAAACTGACTTTGCTGTCAGGCTCCAAGTCCAGCTTTTCTACGTAGATCACGTCCCCCTCGGACACACGGTATTGCTTGCCACCCGATGCGATCACGGCATACATGGCAAAACCCCCTGATTCATACTCGCCAAGCGTAAGGCGGCGGGAATCCGCGCTTTAAGACCCCGCTTGAGCGGCTCACCAAATTACGCTATCATAATCATGCAGGAATGTCAAGAAAAATGTCGCGGGAGCCGTTTTGCAAAAACCGTTTTCACCGCTTGCTCCGCGCGCTCGGATGATCAGGAAATGGCTTGTCGCAGGTTGTTGACGGCCTTATTCATGGACATATCGGGTAAAAACAGCCCGGACGAGCCCGCTACGAAGATGTCCGCGCCGGCATCACGCATCCGCCGTGCATTGGGCAGGTTTACATTGCCGTCCACCTCGATTTCAATGCGGCCGTAATCCTTTTCTTCCAGCCAATGTTTAAGCCGGGCAACCTTCCCGAGGCAGGGTTCAATCAACTTCTGCCCCGCAAAGCCGGGGTCTACGGTCATCAGCAGCACCGCTTCCAGTTCGGGCGCCAGTTCCTCTACCGCATGAAGCGGTGTGCCGGGGTTTAGCGCCAGCATGGCCTTGGCTCCGGCTGCGTGGATGCGGCTGATGGCACGGTGGATGTGGGGTGTGGCTTCGCAGTGGACGCTCACGTAGTCTCCTGGCCGCGGCTCAAACCAATCCAGCTTGACTTCCGGATTCACCACCATCAAGTGGATGTCCATCGGGATCTGCGTGTGCTTCCGCAGCATTTTAACATACTCCGGCCCCAGCATGTAGTTGGGTACAAAAACCCCGTCCATCACGTCGATGTGCAGGTATTCGACGCCTTCCGCCTCAAAGACAGCCAAAGTCCGCTCCAGCGTATAGAAATCGCAGCACATCATCGAAGGGGAAATTTGCGCCTTGCTCATGGATGTACCACCACCCTCATGCCCGCATGGCTTTCGGCGGCGGCAAAAGCCTGCCGGATTTCGTCCAGTGGGTAGCGATGGCTCATGAACGCCTTGATATCCAACTTGCGCGAAGCGATGAGATCCAGCGCCATGCGGTGATGCCTCGGCAGGCTGCCGTGGGCGCCCAGCATTGTCAGTTCCTTATAATGGATGATGTTGGTGTCCAGCTCTACCCGGCTGCCGGCGGGCAATCCGCCGAAGAGGTTGATACGCGCCCGGTTTTTTGCCATCATCAACGCATCGGCATGGCTTTGCGGGCTGGGATTGGCTGTAAAAATCACATCGGCCCCCAAACCGCCTGTCTCCTCCAGCACCCGTTGGACGGCGTCCTCCTCGGAGGAGCAGATGTAGCAATCGGCTCCGAATTTCCGGGCCGCTTCCATACGGGGACGGCTTCGCTGCACCACGATGACTTTGCTTGCACCCTGCATGTAGCTCACCGGAATGATCATGCAGCCGATGGGCCCGGCCCCGATGATGACCACCGTATCCCCGAGCCGAATGCCTGTCAGTTCCGCTGCGTTCAGTACGCAGGCCAGCGGCTCGGCCAGCGCCCCTTGACCGAAAGAAATAT
>WRHG01000014.1 GCA_009783365.1 Clostridia bacterium
AGGCTTCCGGAGTTGAGGGCCAGCACTGCTGCCAGCCCCAGCGCTCCTACCGGTTATTATGTGTATACCGGAGTGGAGTTTACCGGGTTGGGCGGGACCGCCTATCCTCTGGATTGGAGTACAACCGCTCCTGTGAACTGTTCCTTTAATCCGGGCGACTTTAGCATCGCCATCAGCCCGTCGCCGGCCATAGATGTGCGTGAATACACGCTAACGCTGACACCGAATGCCTCCATCGCCTATCTTTTTCCTTCCGGCTATATCAAGACATATACATTCCACATCACCAAAAAACCGGTCGTAATAGCCGGCACCCTCCCTCAATACAAGCTCTACGGCGCGCCCAACGGAACGACTTTCGGAGGCGTCGCTGTACAAACCAGCACAGCAGCCGGCACCCCAACCGCCCTGGAACCCATGGATACCGGCAAAGTGGGGGTAACGGTTCAAATCCTACTTCCGGGCGGCGCGCCCAGCACCGCTGGGGACTATGACGATGTGATCGCCGTGCCCGGAGCAGGATACAAGCTCCGCTTTACGCTGGCAACCATCAACACCTCTGCCCCGGATACCCGCGACTACGCGAATAATTATTCCATCATCAACCAGGAGCCCGACTTCGAGATCAAACCCAGGCCGTACACCAGCACCGTTCTGGAGACCACCACCATCACCTATCTGGACGAGGACAGCGATATCCCCGCCCCGTGGCCTTATGTGAAGCTGAATATCGGTACGGAACAATGGTACGCGCCTCCCGGTTCAAGCATCACCGGGCCGTATGTGTATGCAACAAGAGATTCCGATGCCATACACGCAGGCACGAATATAGGCGCTATTAAACCAGATACTTCGGCCACCCCTTACGGCCCCTACATCCGCCTGGCGAACGGCGCTTTCCAGTTCTCCAACAACTACACCATCGTTCCCGGCATCACGGGCAACCTGGAAATTCTGCCAAAGCCGGTTACGCTTACCCCCACCAACGCGGTTAAGTATTTCGGGCAGTACGACTCGCAGATGCGCCCAAGCCCCAGCCTTACCGGCATCCCCCTGGTGCAGGTGGAATTCCCTTCAACCAGGACGAACCCGACCGCCGGCGTTCCCGTTCCATATAAGATCCGTATCGCCGCTGACGGCGGCAAGGCATTGCCGGGCAATTGGGCGGAGGATCTGTATATTCAGATGGACCGGCTGGGTTCTTTGGGTGAGGCGCCGGGGCCCTATACGCTGCAGGTGGCCCCTCCGCCCATCCTGAAGAGTACGGTTAACAGAGCCAACACATACATTAACTACGGTACTCTGGCGGACAACTACGCGGTGTCGCCTGCTACGATTACGGCGACGCTGACGATCCAGACCTGGAGCGGCGACAACGCCGAACTCAAGAACGCGTATAACGGCGTGGAGGCTGTGGGAAGCGAGGCCGGAGGCGGCTGGTACATCGGCGGCAACCTGGCCCAGATCGGGCCGCCCTCCGCAGGCCCCTACGCGGGCATACTCCAAATCGCGCCGGCGCTAAGCGGCGCAGCGACCAATAACAACGCGCTTTTCACTGCGGCCAACGCCACCGGCAGCACGCTTTTCGGTCCCGGACCCCTTTCCATAACCGACGATATGAAATACGCCGCTGGCAACAGCGGCAGCTACCGGACCGACCAGCCCAACCCGGTCCCTGCCGGGCAGGTTTCCATTCAGTACTTTATGCGTCACAAGGGCTCGGTAACGGATGACCTCTACGACGCCATTTCGGTGCCCAAGGATCAGCCCCCGTTCTCCCAGGATACCGAGCTGCTTGGCTTCCAGTCGTCCAACGGGTCCGCCTACATCAATGTCAGCGATTACAACACGCGGGAGATGGTGATTCAGAGCCTGGCTGCGGAGCCCATCTACCTGCGGGGGGATATTCTGGACCGGGGCAGTTCCATCCTTAACCCGCTGCAATGGCGGACCGACGCGGTGCCGCTGGCTCCCAGCGAGACCAAGCCTTTTGCCGTCAGGGACGGGAACCTGGCCGCCATCGCCTGTACCACTCCCGGCCTCACGCCATTTTCGAGCCCGCACACCAGCACCAAGGAAGCCTACAACGCGGATTACTCCAATCCCGCGGGTTTCGTCCTTGAGGTCCGCGATTATGCGGGCAACAGCGACAGCATTACCTATCCTCTGAATTTTACCAACGTGCCCGACTACACCCCGGCGGTCCTTAAGGCCTCCTCGCCGATGCCCATCGGCACCATGGGTTACGTCATGTCCAGAACCGGCGGAAGCTTCTTCATCACCGGCGAGCCCAAGGAGCCGGTGAAGGTGGTGCACTACAACGGCAGGGATACCTACACCTACTACATCCTGCTGGACGCCTCCGGCAAGGCTGAAATTAGGGTGAGCATGAGCGGCATTCTCACCACCCTGCAGGGAAGCGTCATCGGCGGCGTGAACGAGCCCATCAACGGCTGCGTATGGGATATCGGCGAGCGCAGCTTCCATCCCCAGCAGCACATTACCTTCTCTTACGCGGACGAGGATCACCTGTCAGACATCTTTAGCACCACCCTGGACTTCATCTACGGCGGATTCGCCCTGCCCATTACGGTGGATCCCCAGTTCCTGGACCGGGATTTCTCCATCCCCATTACCCTGCCGGAGGACGGGGCGGTGACCGTGATGAAAGCAGGAAAACAGGTGCTCTATGACAGCGCCGCCATTACCGGTCCCTGGTCCGCCCAGGCGAAGAACGTGAAAAACGACATTCCCCTTACCTGGATGAACACGCCCGTCCAGCTTCCCCTGCCCGGGAAGGACATGCTGAGCGTTACGTACATGAACCTGGTGGGAGAAACCTACACCGGCTTCTTTGACATCGACAAGAGCGAGGTGAAGACGCCCATCAAGATGTACATTTCGCCCATCCGGCACCAGGGCAAGTTCATCCACGCTTCCGACCGGTACATGCGAATCTTCGGCACCGCCACCGAGTATGAGCCGCTGCTGATCGGCATCGACGGCATCAATAAAAACATCCCGGTGACGTACGTATCCGGCCACGGCCCCTACGACTTCATGGGCACGGACCGCGGAGAATGGAGCGTAACCATCCCGCTGAGCCTGCTGCCCAAAAACAGGCCCCTGGAGGTCCGGGCCCGCTACCGCGACGTCTACGGCGAGGGGGATCTGGTGAAGGACGTGGTAACGATCCTGCTGGACGAAACCCCGGCGGTCATCATCACCACCCCCGAGTATGAGGGCATGGGGTATGTAGCCGGTATCGCGCAACCGGGGGCCAAGGTAAGCCTTTCCATGATGGGACCCGACGGAAAACGGATTTCCATCCGCGTTACGGCGGACGAGGCGGGATACTTCCTGGCTGAACTGCCAGAAACGTACATCGGCGCGGTAACGGTGGTTGTCACCAACCCGGACGGCACAACCCAGCAGCTCCTGCTGAGCAGGTGGAAGGAACCCCAAGCCATCAAGGCGTATCCCGTGGGTAAGCTCTTCCCCCATTACTTTGAGGACGGCGTTGCGGACTGGCTGCAGGCCACCCCCGTAACCGCCGCCGAGCTGGCCGAGGGGATCACCCTGCCGCTGCTGGCGGGCAATACCTTCGAAATCGGCACCGTGACCGTCGGGCTGGAGAACGGGAAGGTGGTTTACAGCTACACCCTCAACGACGAACGGATCGTCGTCGAGCAGGAGTATGTGACCGCGGAGCCCGGCAGGCTGGACGAGGACCGCCTGGAACAGATCCTGCGCAGGGCGCCGGGCGCGCCCGGACGGACCGAGGTAACCGGAACGGGTATCTACTGGCTCATTCTGGAATTGTGGGTGCGGCTGCCGGAGGAATGTATGATTACCTCCCCGCATCTCCTTACGAAGGAAGGGGCGGATCCCATTCATCTTCAGTACCTGGGGTACCAGTTCTGACGAGCGGGTACCGGCGGTAATACGCAAAAAACAGCAGGAGAAGCTTCGGCTCCTCCTGCTGTTTTAATATTGCTCTCTGTTTGAAACGTTGATATTTTGCCCGCCTTTTGTGTTTTCACTGCGCCTTCTCCGTTCAGCGTAGCGCTGCTACGCCTCACTTCGGCGGCTTTGTAAAACGTAAAATCCGTTCCAATCGATTCGACGTTTCAATCGGCGATCAGTATGAGTTGGCGCGGACGGCATGCCGCCTCTGCGAGGATTCTTACAAACAGTTTCCTTTACGCCACGCCCATGAGGAGTTCAAGCACGTACATCTCCAGCTTTTCCAGATTCTGCTCCTCCACGCACTTGGCCTGGAACTGATAATCGAACTTCTTCACCTTCTCCAGCAGCAGCTCAAAAATCCGCTTGGAATTGATGATGTGCCGGTAGCAGTCCTCCGCGTGCTGCGTGCGCATGGCCTTTACATCCAGGCCGACGCATTCGCCGTTTTCGCCGAAGTTGTTCTCATACAGCACCTTCACCTGGTTAAACGCCTGCCGCAGGTTATCCACGCCAAAGGCCTTATCCTGATCATAGCGGATGCCGTTCTGATCGTTCAGATGCACGCCCCACAGCTTGCCCCATGCCAGCGCCAGCGCCATATCCGCCGCCGGGTCGAGGCCGGCCAGGATGGAATGGGCGCTCTCAATACATACGCCCACACGGGATGGGTCGGTCGTATGCGCGCCTACCGCAAGGGCGTGCCCCACCGTTCCGCAGTAGCTGCGGTCAATTGGCTCGTTGGGCTTGGGCTCCACCAGAATTTTGATTTGCGGATCGTATTCCAGAATGGTGTTAAACGCGTCGCGCAGCTGACGGATTTTTTCCACGGGATTCTTGCCCTCCGCGCAGAGCGTGCCTTCCCGCGCCAGCCAGAGCTGTATTTTATCCGTCCCCAGCGCCCTGGCAATATCGCACGAGCGCAGGGAACGCCAGATGGCAAAGTCGTAGTCTTCCTTGCGGCTGGCCGTGTAGCCCCCCTCATTGGTCCGGTAATCAAACCACAGCCTGGGCGCCACAAACTCCGCGAAAAGGCCGTGCTTGTCCAGCAAGGCTTTTACGTCTTTCGCGCAATCGATGATCTGCCGCTCGTTCAGGTTGTTCATATCCGGCACCGCGTCGTCGTCGTGAAACTGCACGCCGTCCAGGCCGATCTCCGCAAATTTTTGAATCTTTTCCTCAAAGGGAACGGTAGGCCGGATCCCCGGTCCAAAGGTTTCCGTGCCTTCGTGAACGTTCCACGGGCCTGCGGTAAATCTGAATTTGCTCACTTCCGCTTCGCTCCTTTCCGTTTGTTCCGTTAAAACCGACAAAAGGGAGAGTGCTCCCGCCCTCTCCCTCGTATCCCTATATACCAGAAGTTTTCAGGCCAAACGCGCGCATCAGTATCCCGGAATGTCGAGGAATTTCGGATCGTTGATATCCGTTACAAACGCGCCGGACGCAGCGCCCTCCATGAATGCGTCGATGTCGGTGGCCGGCACCAGGCCGGGACGCAGCTCACCAATGTTCTCTTTGTTATAAACGGACAAGTAGGGGTGTACATGCTGCCGGAAGTCCTCTCCGTTGAAGAAAGCCTTTACCTGCTGATAGAGAAGGTAGCCTTCCATGGCGGCGGGCTGGTTTACATCGCATGTGATTTTGCCCTGCTCCGCCCAATCCCAGGAGATCTCTCTGCCGTTCATGGAACCGATCCAATAGTCTTCCGCTGTTAGGCCGGCGTCGGACATGGCGGCGATCACACCTTCCGTCATGGGGTTGTTGTGGGCGTATACGGCGTCAAATCCATCCATGCCCAGGGAGGTGATGGCGTCGGACATGGCTTTTTGCGCGGGATCAGCCATCCAGCCGCCGGACGCCCAGAACACGATCTCAAGTTCCTGGGTGCCATCCAGCGCCGACAGGGACGGCTTTGTCTCCGCAATCTCCTTGGCCGTCATTCCGCCCAAGCTCAAGCCGGCGTCTTCATACGCTCTGATAAAGCCAAGGGTCTGCGCGGCGGCGGAACCCTGCCCAAGCACGCCCTCGATGTTAATCACCTTTTTAACGCCTCTGGCAAGGGCGTCCTGCCCGGCCAGATATCCGCCCAGCTCGAAGTCATAGTTGACAGAACCCGCGGAGTCTTTCGCGTTGGGGACATCGCCGAAATAGTGCGCCGCGCCAAAATACGGAATGCCGGCCGCTACGCACTTCTCAATGCACTCGCTCGTTGTGTTGGGATTGTTCTGGATGACGATGATCGCATCGTAGCCTGCCGTGATGAAATCCTCCACCGCTTTCAGCTGCTCTTCCGCCGTGCTTTGGCCAACCTTGAAATCGACGGTCCAGTCGGTTTCGGGATCAGCGGCCGAAGCTCTGGAAAGGACGTCGTTCACCTGCTGATAATAGGAATCGGCGGCGTCCGCATAAAAGCCGATGGTCTTGGCGGCCGGCTCGGCAACCGCTGTTTGGAAAGCAATGGCCATCACTACGAGCATTGCAAGGCATACCCATTTTTTCATAGTACATCCTCCTTGTTGTTTTTCGTGGTTGTGTCCGTTTGTTACACCGGTATACAGGGATGACCCGGTATATAAGGCGGCGCTGCGTCCGCTTTATATCATTTGGATTAGGGGGCCGCCTGGACGTCAATCGGGTTTTCGTGCTTGGCTTCCAGCTGCTGGGCCATGAGCTGGCGCCTGTTCTGCAATTTGACCGCAACGGCTCCGGCGGATACCGCGCCTATGATAATCAGCCCCTTGGCAACAAACTGCCATTCGGCGTTTAAACGCAGGATGTTCATGCCGTTTTCGATGGCGCCCATGAGGATGGCGCCCAGGAACACGCCCCAGGCGTTCCCCTTACCGCCGGACATGGCGATTCCGCCGATGACGGCGGCGGCGATGACGTCGATCTCTTTATTCTGGCCGGTGGTGATGATGGCGGTATTGACGCGGGCCAGCAGGCAAATCGCGCCGATGCCAACAATCAAGCCATTCAGCGCGTACGTGGAAAGAATGACGTTTTTCACGTTGATGCCCGCTAAGTACGCCGCCTGCGGGTTTGCGCCCACCGCATAGATCCGGCGGCCGTACTTCGTGTATTTGAGCACCCACCACACGATCACGGTAATTGCGAGAAAAACGAATATGTACGGCGGTACGTTAATGATCAAACCCGCGGGGTCCTTGATGGGCGGCGCGATGGAATTTTTCAGGTTTTCCAGCGCGCCCTGCATGCTGACCTCCTGGGAGTTGACGATCAGCAGCGCAATGCCCCTGAAGCAGATCATCCCGCCCAGGGTAATGATGAAGGGCTCCACCTTCAGGCGGGAAATGACCCAGCCCATCACGCTTTCAAAAAGAACGGCAAAAGCGACGGAGGCGATGAGGGCTACGGCCAGGGAATAGTGCCAATCGATAAAGCTTTTCGCGGTATACAGCGCCACAAACGATGTGAGCATACCCACGGAGAGGTCAATGCCTCCAGCGATCATCACCATGGTCATGCCCATGGCCATAATGCCCGTGGCGGACACCTGCATAAAGATGTTCATGAGATTGGACGGGCTGATCATCGTCGGAAAACTGCCCGGCTTGATAAAAAACATCTGCACGAGCGTAATGATCGCGATAAACCCAACCAAAATGAACAATACGTTTAAATTTCCGCTTTTAAAGCGTGCTGTTTTCCCGCGCCCTGCGCCCTCGCTCATATTTTGCTTCCCCCTATTGAATACTCCAGCACGTTCTCTTCAGAGAGATCCTCCCTGGAAAGCTCGCCTACCGTCGTTCCTTCCTTCATCACGATGACGCGGTCACTCATGGAGATCACCTCGGGCATATCCGAAGAAACCATAATGATCGCCTTGCCCTGCCGGAGCAAGTCCATCATCGTTTGGTAAATTTCCTGCTTCGCGCCTACGTCGATGCCCCGCGTCGGCTCGTCGAAGATAAATATCTCGCCTTCCGTGCTGAACCATTTGGCGAGTACGACTTTCTGCTGGTTGCCGCCGGAGAGGTTGGAAACCACGGTCTCCGCGCCGCGCGCCTTGGTTCCCAGCTTTTGAGCGAATTCGTTGCCGATTCTGAGCTCCTCTTTAGGATCCAGCGTCGCGCCCTTGGTGTTTTTCAAGCTGGCGATGACCGTATTCCTGGCGATCGTATGTATGAGGAACAGACCCGTGTGCTGCCTGTCTTCCGTGATGTAACACATCTTATGGGCGATGGCGTCCACCGGGCTTCTGATGCTCGCTTCCGCGCCCATGATCGTGATGGTTCCGCCAAGCTTTTGCGCGCCACCAAACAAAAGCGTCATCAATTCGGACCTGCCCGAACCCACCATGCCGGAAAACCCTAAAATCTCGCCGCGCCGCAACTCGAAGGAAATGTCTTTCACGCCGTTTCCGGATAGATTGTCCACCTTCAGCACCGTTTCTCCGGCAGGATAGAACTCCCGGCTGTAAAACGCGGAGGCGTCCCTGCCCACCATGTCCCTGATGAGCTGCGGCTCGGTAGTGGCGGACGCGTCGCAGGTACGAATGTGCAGGCCGTCGCGCAGGACGGTAATCCTGTCCGCAATTTTAAAAACCTCATCCAAATGATGGGAGATATAGATGATGCCGATGCCGCGCCCCCTGATTTTTCTCACAAGGCCAAGCAAGTTGTCGATCTCCGTCACGGAGAAGGACGCTGTCGGCTCATCGAGGATAATCACTTTGCGGTCAAATACCAGGGCTTTGGCAAACTCCACGATTTTCTGCTCGCCGGAGGACAGGTTCTCCGTCAGCTGGTCCGGATCCAGATCGCTGCGCAGGAACTCCAAGACCTCTCTGGTTTTTGCGCGCATGGCATCCTTCTGCATGATCCCGCGTTTCGTGATTTCCATACCCGCGAATATGTTTTCCGTGATGCTTAGCGGGCCGAAGATCATATGCTCCTGATAGATGGTTTGGATACCCAATTCCATTGCGAGAAAGGGATCTAGCTTTACCGGCCCGCCCTCAAAAAAGACGGAACCGCCTTCATCCGGCTGGTAGGCTCCGGAGATGATTTTAATCAACGTGGACTTCCCGGCGCCGTTTTCTCCGCAGATACAGTGAATCTCGCCCGCGTCAAGCGTAAAGCTTATCCCGTTGAGGGCTCTGACCCCCGGAAATGTTTTGGATATGTTTGAAAGCCTCAGTAATTCTTTCGCCATGGAAAAGCTCCCTTGCCGTCGATCCCTGCTATCAGGAGGAAGGGTCCGCCGGCGGGAGCCGGCGGACAGCGGCGGGCTAATCGATCACGATAAGCCCTTTTACCTTATCCTCCTTGGATGTTTTCATAAACTGAATGCCTTTTTCCGTATCTTCCAGCGGGAACTGATGGGTGACGATATCGCCCAGGCGAACCTTTCCCGTGGCAATCGCCTTAAGAGCTTCATCCCATACGCCCGGCGCAAGCCAGGAGAATTTGATGATCCTGTCCCTGTTGATCGCTTCCAGCACGTTGATCTTCAACTCGTCGGCAGGGCCTGGAAGGCCAAAATAGACGATTGTGGAGCGGTTTCCCGTCACGTCGAGAGCGGCCTGCAGCGCCTCCATGTTGCTTGTTGGCACAATACAGCGCGGCGCCAGTTCGCCGTCGTTTAGCTCCTTGACCTTCGCGGCCAAATCCGCAGCGTAGTAAGGGGAGGCTTTATCCGCAATGTTGACCACACAGTCGGCGCCTGCCTGCAAACCCTTGGACAGCGGGTAATCCCTGCGCCCCACAAGGATCACTTTGCCTGCGCCCACGCTTTTTGCAAGCTGAACCATCATCAGGCCAATGCCGCCCGGGCCGAAGATCACAACGGTTTGCCCGAGGCTGATTTCCGCCTGCTTGATCGCGTATGTGGCGCATGCAAGCGGTTCAGTTAGCGCCGCGTCAGCGTAGGACACCTTGTCGGGTATTTTATGGGCGTGGGTGTAGTATACCTTGCAATACTCCGCAAAGCCGCCGTTTGCCGTAACGCCCGGTACGGCCGAGTGGGAGCAAACGTTGTACTGTCCGTTAAGGCATGCCTCGCAGGCGTTGCATTGCATCACGGGGTTAACCGTGACCCGGTCTCCCGGCTTGAAAAGCCCAAGTCCGGCGGGGATTGAACCCACTTCCACCACCTCGCCGGACATCTCGTGGCCTATGACCAGCGGGCCTTTGCCATCGGCTGTCCCCAGGGGGCTGTGCCCGTAATAATAGGATAGATCCGAGCCGCAAATGCCCACGGCCCTGACCTTTACAAGAACCTCGTTATCCTTGATCTGAGGGATGTCAATATCCTCAAACTTCATCACGTTCGGCTCGTACAAAACATGCGCTTTCATGGTCCCCTTCATGACGGGCCCTCCCTTATGAACAGTATTTCTTGTTGAATCCATCCACAAATGTTTTACTTTCGGCTATTACTTTAAGCGCGTCCGGCCATTCGCAAAGATCGATGGCCCACCAGTCCGCCCGATAGTTCGCCTTGTTCAGAAAAGCGGGTATCGCCGCGTCAAAATCGATGACCCCTTGGCCAAAGGGCGCGTGCGTACTCGTATTGGTGACATTGAGTGTACCATCCGAGTCAATGACGTGAACGATGCCGATGAGGTCTTTGCACATTTCGATGAACTCTACCAGACCGCCCTTCAGCGTCATGCCTTTTTCAATATGACGCGCTCCT
This sequence comes from Clostridia bacterium, assembly GCA_009783365.1. The sequence goes on from WRHG01000014.1 coordinate 10,630, forward strand.
ACCACGGCGCTCATGTGCCCGTGGCATGTGTCGAACAGGAGCGTAAAGTTCGGCTCGTTCACGGCTTTCACGGTATCAACGATGTTTTGAGGCTCGTTGATGATGAAACCGGGCTCAAATTCCCAAACGATCGTTAACCCGTCCCGGGCGGCGCGCTGCGCCATGCCTTTGAACGTTTTGATAAAGAACGCCTTAATTTCATCGTAGGTTTTTCCTTCCGGCAGGATCGGCGGCGAGCCCGAGTCTATGCGGATGATCGGCCAGCCCATCTGCTTGCAGAAGGTACAGTTTTTATCGAACAACGCAAGCCATTCATCTGTTTGTTTCAGGGAGTCTACGCTCCACAGATCGGCTGCGAAATCCGCGACGCCGAGATTGTAGGATTTCAGCATCGCTTTCAGCTGCGCGCGCTTTTCTTCCGTGTCGTACAGGTCCGGATGCGCGTGGGGCATAAAACCGCCCATGCTTACGCCGTCGTACCCGAGGCCGTTGAGCGTCTTGCAAAGCTCATCAAGCGAAATCGGGTTTTCGGCATATGCTCCGAATGTGAAAGCCCAGCTACCGATTGAAACCTTCTTCATGAAAAATACCTCCCTAAATCATTTCAATTCAATTTTGATATTTAGCGTTTCGGCGCCATGCAGTTCGGCCCGAAATGCTTGAGGATTACCAACGGTTCATATACGGCGTTGTTGGTGATTGTAACGCCTTCCCGGGCCGCATCCTCGCTGACGAAAAACTCATCCGCGGAAAACTGCCCGAAGCGGAGCAGGTTCGCCGCCTCGCAACGGTACGCGCCAAACTGGCCGTAGCCCTGCACGACGACGCAGCCATGGGCGGCCCGCTCCTTGGAGACGTATGTTTCGCCGGGGTGTATGGTAAGTTCCTTACCGCCGATGTATTCGTTGCCGTAGCAAATCCAGTTTTCCTGATGCGTCCGGCTTGTGCTGCTGCTGACGGGCGGTCGGAAATACCTTTCGCGGTAATCCGCGCAAATATTTTTCTCCCAATCGAGCAGGCTGAAGATATAATCCGCGTTATCCGCCTTGTCCGCAGGCACGTGGCCTACCATGAATTCCCGCTTCATAACCTCGCCGGATACGATGTTCTCCCACACGGATGAAATGTCGCTGCTCCACTGCGGCTCGTAGGTTAATAGCGATCCGGGGGCGTGTATGACCATGGGCGGCGTATACCAGCCGGTTCCGAGCTCAAGCCGAAAGGCACGGGACAACCGGGTTATGCGCGTGTCGGTGTGATCGAAATTGCGGATGCAGTCCAGCACTTCGTCCTTGGTCACGCTCGGGTCGAAGCCGAAATAGGTTACGGGAAAGTCGCCGACGTGGTTATTATACTGCACGGGGAAGAAGTAGTGCTCCGGCTTGGCATTCATGCCCACGAGCCTGGCGGCTTCCTCGCCATGGTGCAGGTGGTGGAACAGAGGGCCCTGATAGTCGTAAAACTTCGCGAACATCGGCCATGTGCCGTACTGTTGCTGTAATTCCCTGCCAATCAAGGCTGCGCCCAGTTCCACAAGCGCTTCGGGAAAAGGCACTTTTCCCGCCGTTGTACCGTCTGTATCCACCTGGCTGAGGCCGAAGCCTTCATTGTTGCCCATAACAGCGCTAACAGTGGATGAAAACCACCGCTCCACGATGGCGCCATGGCTTAAGCCAAAGGCGTAATAGTCGTCAGGATGCAGCCGTAAGCGCATACCCGGCTTGTTGAAAGGTCTCGGTACCCAGCTGGGCGTGAAACGGAGCACCCCTTCGCCTTTTGAAAACGCGTCCTGTATGCGGGTTTTGGATGTCATATGCAGCTCATCCTCCATCATTTGCCGGGTGTTGATCAGATGTTGCTTTTGATATACTCATAGCCCTTTTTTGCAAGCTCGTCGTCGCTTGGGGCAAATGTGCGCCATAGGTGCAGCGGGCCGGCCAGTGACGGCGTGCCTAAATTGAAAGCCTCAATCGTTAACCAGCGGTTATAGCCGCCGCGTTTGAGCGCGGTGAACAATTCGGGGGGGGCCGCATGACCGGTGCCCGGGATACCGCGGTCGTTCTCGGATATGTGTATGTGGGTGATGTATTGCAGGGCATTCTCCACACTCTTGACCACATCAAGCTCCTCAATGTTGGCGTGCATCGTGTCCGCCAACAAGCCGGCGTTTTCGCAGCCGAGTTCCTTCACATACTGAACGCCTTTTTCAAGCGTGTTGCAGAGATAAAGCTCAAAACGATTGAGCGGTTCGAAAGCCACTTCCACGCCTGCGCTCCCGGCATACGCGCAAAACGCCCGCGCCGTTTCGATGGACCATTTCCACTCGTCCTCCGTTGGGCGCGCTCCGGAAAAATAGGCCAAAGGCTGGAAGAACGGCCCGCACAGCATCGTAGCGCCCAGCGCGGCTGTTTTATCGACACAGGCTTTAAACTCGTCGATGGACTTGTCGCGCATACGCTTCTCCGGGCTGACGGGATTGCCTTCCGTACTTAGTACCGATAGCGCCGTCGTCTCCAAGCCAATGGAACTGGCATAATCGCCGAAGCGTTTACACTCGTCTATCGATATCAACCCCACATGAAGCTCAACACCGTCAAAACCGATCGCCTTGATGTTGTCCACCAAGCGGCGATGCTTGTCAAAGCTGGGTTCGTCGGTCCACAACAGAAGGTTCATGCCGATTTTCATGTTTTTTTCCTCCTCTGTTCGATACAAGCCATGGGTATTTTAGCATTTTTCAATGGGGTTGTAAATAGGGAAAAACGCAACGGACAGCGAAGTATATACCTCATCCTGTTACGTATGAGAGGAGTGATATCCGCTATGGTATTTGTAGGGGTCGACGTTGGCACGTCGTCGGTTAAGGCGGTGGCGTTCGACGATACGGGCGCTGTGCTCGCGATGAGCAGCGAGGCGCTGCATCCCACGGTTTCGCCTAACGGAATGCGGGAGATGGATTCCGTAGATCTTTGGAACTGCACCAAGAGTGCGCTTCGGAAGCTGGCGGATACGGATCGCCTTGGGGAGAGGATAAGCGCCATATCCGTTTCCTCGTTTGGGGAAGCTTTTGTGGCTGTGGATGAAGATGGGCGGGAACTGGGCCCGGTTATGATATTTACGGACCATCGCGGCGAAGAGGATTATTACGCCGCCATGGCCCATACTTCCGATGAGGAAATCGCGCGCATTTGCGGGCTGCCGCCCAGCATCACGTACTCGATTTCCAAATTGCTGTACCTGAAAAATCATCAGCGCGATCTATACGACAGGGCAAAAAGCTTTCTGCTGGTGGGCGGCTACGTACTATGCAAACTCTGCGGTGAAATGGCGGTGGACTATTCGCTGGCTTCGCGCACGATGCTTTTCGATATCCACAAAAAGGAATGGTCGGAAAAACTATTGGACTGCTTTGACATCGACCAGGGCAAGCTGCCCGGCGCGTTTCTGGCGGGGCGGATTTTGGGAGAGGTCAGACAGGACCAGGCGCAGGAGCTTCATATTTCAGCCAAGGCCTTATTGGTACTTGGCGGACACGATCAGCCCGTGTGCGCTTTTGCGGCCGGAATGGGCGATATGCGGGCGGTTAACTCATTAGGGACGTCGCAATGCATAACGCCTTTAATGCGCTCGCCGCTGCTTCCGGAAACAACGCTGGAGAAATACTATCCCAGCGAGCCTTTCGTAACCGAAGGAAGGTACTGCGCGCTCGCCTACAACGTGTCCTCAGGGCTGTTAATCGATTGGTTTTTGAAAACATTTTCACCGGGCGGGCAAGCGCGGTTCGCCGAATACGAGTCACGGGCGCCTCAGAGCCCGACGAAGCTGTTTGTATTACCGTATCTTGCAGGCTCCGGAACGCCCTATATGGACCACAAAGCCAGCTTCTGCGTTACTGGCGCTGACCCAAGCACGACGCGGTACGACATCTATAGGGCCTGCCTGGAAGGGCTTTGTATGGACATGCGTTTGAATGTGGCTGAACTCAGGAAGGAAAACCTGGCCTTTTTGAAGATTGCGGCCGTAGGCGGAGGAAGCAGGTCGGCGTTCTGGCTGCAAATCATTGCGGATATCCTTCAAATGCCTGTGGAAACCCTTGAATGTTCCGAAGCGTGCGCGCTGGGCGCCGCGATGTTAGGCGCCGCGGCGCTTAAGGCGTATCCATCCGCGGAAGAAGCGTCGTTTGCAATGACGCGCACCAAGGAACAATTTATGCCGCAAAAACAGTTTATGGCGTATTATGATGAAAAATTTGCGCTATATGTAAAATTACATGCGTCTTTAAAGCCGTATAATGATTTTTCGAACAGGGGAGATCATTCGTAAACCGCAAAGAGGCTGTCGCGCCTGATTTGGGCTGAAAGACGGCTTCTTATCTTGTTTGAGAGCGTCCCAAAGAAAAAAGCGAACCGCATCTCTATGCCTTCGCCCGCTTTTTTCTGCCGGGGCCCTCGCTATCGCGACAACCTCTATGCGATTGGTGTGGTCAGTTGGAAATGGCGTCGTCAAATTTGATGTCGGAGGCGTTAAAATTAATGCGGTGAACAAAAGCCGCTGCCTCCGTAGCGCCGTCAATCCGATCCATACCGCTGTCCTCCCACTCCACGGAAAGAGGCCCCTTGTATCCGCCGGCATTGAGCACACGGATGATTTCCTCAAAATTCACGTCTCCGTGGCCCAGAGAGCGGAAGTTCCATCCACGGCGCAGATCTCCGAAATCGATATGGGAGCCCAGCAGACCGCTGCGACCGTCCAGCGTCACGGCGGCGTCTTTCATGTGCACATGGTGCACCCGTTCCAAAAAGTCCGCCAGGAACAGATGCGGTTTAACACCCTGCCACTGCAGGTGGCTGGGATCGAAGTTGATCCCGAACTCAGGCCGGTCCGCAAATCGGTCCAGAAGTTTTTGGGTGGAGTAATAATCAAAGGCGATCTCCCCGGGATGAACTTCCAGCGCAAACTTGACGCCGTGTTTTTTAAATTCGTCCAAGATGGGGGACCAGAGGCGGACAATCTCGTCGAATCCTTCCTCCACCATCTCCGCCGAGGTCTGCGGGAAAGAGTACACCCATTTCCAAATGGGTGAGCCCGTGAAGCCGGTCACCACATCGGCGCCCAGCTTTTTGGCTACTGCCGGCGCCTTCATCATGGTATCGACCGCCCATTTACGGATGCCGGCGGGGTTATCCGCAAGGTGGGCGGGAGCAAAGTTGTTGAGGCGAACATCCGGCGCGTCGCCAACGCATTGGCCGATGATGTGCGCGGCGATGGCCTTGCAGATCAGGCCGTGCTTTTGCAGCGTGTCCAACAAAAAACGCACGTATCCGTCATCCGCATACGCCTTGTCAATGTCCACGCCGTGGCCCCAGCACGCGATCTCCAGGCCGTCGTATCCCATTTTTTTGGCCAGCGCGCATAGTTCATCAAACGGCAGGTCGGCCCACTGGGCAGTACAGAGCGTAACAGGTCTTTTACCCATCGTTTTCCCTCCTCTTTTCCCATCCTGATATATCTTCCCCGATAGGGGGCATATCCTCAAATTCCTCGCCAAACTCCTCTTTTTGCGCGTCCATTTCATGACGCAGGTCCGCCTCGTATCGCTGGGCCGCCTTTTGGATCACGGATGGAAGCCCCTTGCGTGGTTTCGCGCCGGTTTTCATTGCTGTGGCGTCAATAAAGCCGGCTTCTGCCGTTAGAAATCCCGCATTCGCAATTTCCTCCAGAAGCCAGCCGAAGACTTTCTGGATGGTTTCGCTGGACATGCGGTGTTTGAAGTTGTAGCTTACCGTCGCAAAGTGAGGTACCGGATCGCTGATACAGAACCCTAAAAACCAGCGGTAGGCCAGGTTGATGTGTATATCACGCAAGGCTTGCCGCAGGGAGGGAATCCCATATATGTGTTGAACCAATACGATTTTAAACATGATCACCGGATCGACGCTCCGCCGACCCTGGTCTGTACTGTACAGGTCCTCCACCATTTTATAGATGCGGTGAAAGGCAACCGCATTATCTATTTTTCGAAGCAGATGGTCCGAAGGCACCGCATCCTCGATGGCTACGATTTCCACCATGCCGCGCCTGTCTTTCTCCCGTTCAATCATATTGATCACCCACGACAAGTATAGTACATTTTCCCTGAAAATACCAGTTCTATTTCAATGATCCCGACGGGGGTTCCAGGCCCCTTTCCCGTTTGTAACATGACGCGCAGGCCATGACGGCTCCCGCTAAAGTGAAAAACAGAAGCTCCACCATCCGCCCGCCCAGGGACGGGTAAGCTTCGGTAATCCCGTTGACGAGCAGCATGGCGATGGGGATGGTTAATATTCGGACGGATACCGGCGCATCCTGGTTGAAGAACAGCTTTACCGAACTGATCACGAGCTTCCCCACAAAAGCCAGAAAGAGAAGCAGGCCGGGGATGCCTGTCAGCATCAGCACTTCCAGAAGAATATTATGCATGTGGTATTCCGGCCCACGGCCCAGTACAAGCGGCAGCCGGGCCACTTTCGAGTCCAGCATACCGATGAGCAGGGTAATCGGCCGTTGCTTGATTTGCTCGATGCCGATTTTCCAAATGTCCGTACGTCCCCGCAGCGTACCGATGTCATTGGAAAAGGTGCGTTCAAGGATCTCGCCGGAAGATTGCTGGGCCGGCTCGGGTTTCGGCAGGGCCGCAGCCGCTTGGCTGTTCTTCACCTCGGCCGAAGCCAGGCCTGTGCCGGCGTCGCTCATGCTGTCGGATA
>WRHG01000015.1 GCA_009783365.1 Clostridia bacterium
GGTGGATGGTTGCGGCGTCCCTAAAGGACGATGCGCAAGAGCTGCCGTCGTTGGACATCCCATTCGGTCCGCTGGCTGCGAATCAATGCTTGGACACGACGCAGTGGATTGCGGCGGAGGGCGGCGATGGAAAGCCGCGCTATGACGCCGTGTCGAGGGAACCGCTTCGGCTGGTAATGGCGCGGAGCGCCCAAAGCGGCCTGGCGGGCTCAGTGGAGGCGCTGTTGCGGGAGGGACTGGCGAGCATCGGCGCGGAGCTTCAGGTGGAGAATCTGCCTTTTGAGGAGCTGCTGGCGCAATACTATCATCAACAGGAGCGAACGGCGGATATATATTTCTTGGCATCGGAGTTTCCCGCCCCGTTCAATCCCTTCGACACCTTCGCGGAGGGAGACTTCCTCCGGGGATATCATGATTCCACATCCCTGCGAGACGCCATGCTTGTTGCGGACGCCCAAGCCGTGCTGCACGCCGGTTTTGAGAACCGTGCCGGATACATGACCGCATGGCTGGCGTTCCAGCGCCGGTTCATGGAAATATTGCCGATGATCCCGCTCTATTCCGGGGCGTACCATGATTTTTATACTGCGGATCTTACGGATTATAACGTGGCCGCCTACGGAAGCTGGGCGCGGGCCATCGTATCCGCCTATTTGAAATAATTGAATAGCGGCGGGAGCCTGAAAGAATCAACAGTCGCGCAATTGCTGACAACGATTTAAAATGGCCGCTTTTTGAAATACCCTTTTTCTTTCCAGTATTCATAAGGATAATTTCCTTCGCCCACATATCTTTTGAGTATGAATTTGGACAGGTGATAATGAAAGACGGTCGAAAGGTAAGGAGCGCCCTTCGAGGCGTTAAAAAATTTTCTCGCTGCCAGGCGAAGTTTTTTTTCAAAGCGGGCTTGCCTGGTTTTCGGCATTTGATCCCATTGATGGGCAAACATCCTGAAACCCAGCGAGAAAACGCGGTTAACGCCCCAATGTCTAAGAAATTTGACAACGGGTTTTAGGGCGGCGGTTGAGCCCGCGCCTGTTGTGAGCACGAGGGCTTTTTTTTGAAACATTTCCGCCTTGGGCGCCACGTTGAATTCCAAAAAAGCCAAATGGTCGAGCAGGTTTTTCATAGCGCCGGGCATACTACAGGCGCCGTAATGAGGCGTGGCGAACACCAGCGCGTCGGCGGTCAGCAGCTCGTTCACAATCGGCGTGACATAGCGCGCATGTGGGCATTTTTCTCGAAAACCGCCGAAGCACAGCATACACCCTGTGCAAAGCAAGGGAAGGGCATCGGGCAGGAAAAACTCGGAACAATGAATGTCTCCGCATTTTGCCAGCTCGTTCATAACAATTTTTGTCGCGAGATAGGTGTTCCCTTTTCGCGGGCTTCCGTGAAAAACGGCAATGGTCATCATTTTAGCCTTTCTGTCTTATCAGGCGTTGCCAGGCTGTACGGAACTCCAGGCGTTTGATGGAACGGGATCGCTATCATTATATATCATTTGTCAATGCCCCATGAAGGGAAACGCCGCCAAACAAGCGCTGATATACATCCCTCGCGTTGCGCTCCCACTGGGTTCATGGTATGATAAGGCAAAAGAATAGCGGAGGGAAAAGAATGCTGTTTCACGATTCCCATGATTCCGCCTATCGGGAACCCCTGGGTGGGTTGAAGGCAGGGGAACCTCTGCGGCTGCGCTTTCTTTGCGATGAAAGCCGCGGGGTGACCCTGCGCACCTGGGACGGGGTTGAAAACCGGATTCCCATGCGGCAGGTGGGGGAGGGCCTGTTTGAAACGACCCAATTCGTACCTGAACAGCCCATGCTGTTTTGGTATGATTTTATCATTCACAAGGCGGACGGGGATCTGCGCTACGGCAATGCGCCCGATCAGCTGGGCGGCGAGGGAACCGTGCAGCACGGGCAGGTTCACAGCTACCAGGCGACGGTGTACGATCCGTCCTTCAACACCCCTGCCTATTTGCATGAAGGGGTCATCTACCAGGTTTTTCCGGATCGCTTTTACCGGGATAAAAACGGCATGAAGGGCCGTGTTCGCAGGATCAAAGCCGCTCATCCCGAGGCTTCTTTTCACGAAGGATGGAACGAGCCGCCCACCCTGGACTTGGACCCGGAAAACGGCGACAACAGAGCGCTGGACTTCTTTGGCGGTACCTTGAACGGTATCCGTCAAAAGCTGGATTATCTGCGGGACATGGGCGTGTCCGTGCTGTACTTGAACCCGATTTTCCGGGCCCGGACCAACCATCGCTATGATACGGGCAGCTATGAGGAAATTGATCCCATACTGGGGGATGACGCGGCTTTTGATTCCCTTGTCGCCGCGGCTCGCGCCCGGGGTATCAAGGTGCTGCTGGATGGGGTTTTCAGCCATACGGGCGCGGACAGCCTATATTTTAACCGCTATGGACGTTACGACGGCATGGGTGCATATCAAAGCCGGGAGTCGTCTTACTATCCCTGGTTCACCTTCGCCGTTTTTCCGGATCAGTACAGCGCCTGGTGGGGCATTCATACCCTTCCCGCTGTAAATAAGGAAAACCCGGAGTATCAGGACTATCTGCTGAATGAAAAAAGAGGCGTCCTGCCCCGCTGGGTAAGGCGGGGCGCCTGCGGCTGGCGGCTGGATGTTGCGGATGAGTTGCCGGTACCGCTGCTGCAAAAGATGCGGGGCTCTGTGAAAGGCGCGGATCCGTCGGCAGCGCTCATTGGCGAGGTTTGGGAGGACGCCAGCAATAAGGTTTCTTACGGAACGCTGCGCAGTTACTGCCTGGGAGACACCGTGGACAGCGTGATGAACTACCCTTTGCGCCGTGCCGTCATTGATTTTTTTACCGGGCTGATCGATGCGCCGCTGCTTCGGCGTGTCATCCTCCATCAGCGGGAAGTCTACCCGGTTCCTTTCTACTATGCGCTGATGAACCTGCTGGGCAGCCACGACCGGGTTCGCGTTTTGAACGCCCTGGCGGGATACGACCGGGAGGGGGCTATCCAATTGCCTCGCAAGGAGGCCGGGTTAATCCGGCTAACCGGGCAGCAGCTGAGCCAAGCCAAGAAGCGCCATCGGGAAGCCCTGAAGCTGATCTGTGCCCTGCCTGGCGCGCCGGCGCTGTATTACGGAGACGAAGTGGGGATACAGGGAATGGCCGATCCGTGGAACCGGGCCGCCATGACCTGGGAAGGAGGGGACGGCGCACATCGCAGAGCGGTCAGCGCTCTTTTGAAGGACCGACGGCAAAGACGAGTGCTGCAAACGGGCTTTTTAGATGTGGAGGCCCTGGGAGAAAACAGCCTGCGCATCCGCCGATATGCCATAGACGGTAAGGATGTGTTCGGGCATGATCTCACCGAAAAAGACGCGGTGATTAACATCGTCCGGAAGAGCTAGCTATGCGTTTTACCCTCCTAAGAGTACAGAATTTTCGCAACTACCCGCTTTTGGAAATACGCCCTTCCCCGGGTACCACGGTGCTGTATGGCGCTAACGGCGCGGGGAAAACCAACGTACTGGAAGCCATGCATTTGCTGTCTTTGGGCCGTAGCCACCGAACCGCTGCAGATCGGGAGATGATTGCCCAGGGGGAAGAGGTTGCCCTGGTGCGCGGGGAGGCTCTGCGCAGGGATGGCAAGCATGAGGTGGAAGTACGCCTGTACCCCTTCGACAAACCTCAGAAAAGGGTGCTGCTCTACGACAAGCCCGCTGAGCGCATTGCGGATATGATGGGGCATATAACTTGCGTCATGTTTTCACCCGAGGACATCCGCCTGATCCGGGACGGTCCCGCCGCGCGCAGGCGATTTATGGATATGCAGATTTCGCAGATCCGCCCAAGTTACTTGCGCGCGCTGAGAACTTACCTGACTGCGCTGGAAAGCCGCAACGCGCTGCTGAAAGCCCATCGGATCAGCCCCATGACAGATTTCGAAACCCAGCTGGATACCTGGGATGAACAGTTGATCAGGGCAGCCCTGCCCGTGGCGGAAAACAGGCGGTGGTTTTTGCTGGAACTGGCGGTCAACGCCGCCGATCAATACGCCTCCATCTCCGAGGCTCCGGGCGAAGTTTTTACCTTGCGCTATCAAGGCGCCCTGGCTAACTGCGAGAGTCCCCGCAGGGCGATGGAGGAAGGGTTGAAGCGAACGCGGGGGGAGGATGTCCAGAGGTTGTTCACCTCCTTCGGCCCCCACAGGGATGACATCCAGATGCTGCTCGGCGGTAAAGATCTGAAGTCTTTCGGCAGCCAGGGACAAATCCGAACGGCGGTGCTGAGCATGAAGCTGGGGGAAATCGCGCTGATTGAGCATGAGATGGAGGAAAGGCCGGCCCTGCTGCTGGACGACGTTTTCAGCGAACTGGACGTCAGGCGCCGGAATGCTCTCATCAAAGCCACCCGGTCAGTGCAGACCTTTTTAACCTGCACGGACAGGCAGGACGCCGCCGGAGCCCATGCGGACATATTTTTGCATGTAAGTCAGGATGGGGATGGGTGCGCAAATGTACGGAAGGAATAGATGCAGGATCGAATAAAAATGGCGTCTTTTTTAGGCTGTATCCATCTGTTTATGAGCAAATTTTGCATGATACAATCAAAAAACATGCAAAACGCTCGTTTTTGTGTATAATAAGAAGCAGTCAAGTCCCAAGGTCAGGAAAGGGGTACTGCTTCATGAGCGACTATGCGTTCCGGGTACTGGAGAGCCTGAGGGCGCGCAACCAGCACGAAAGAGAATTTCTTCAAGCGGCAAAAGAAATTCTGGAGAGCCTTGCGCCTGTCTGCGATAAACATCCGGCATATGAAAAAGTGAGCCTGCTGGAACGCCTGGTTGAACCCGAAAGGGTGATCCTGTTTCGAGTACCTTGGGTGGACGACAGAGGCAAAATTCAAGTAAACAGAGCCTACCGGATTCAATACAGCAGCGCCATCGGGCCCTACAAAGGCGGGATCCGGCTGCATCCCAGCGTTACGTTGAGCCTTCTAAAGTTTTTAGGCTTTGAGCAGGTGTTTAAGAATAGCCTTACAGGCCTGCCCATCGGCGGCGGAAAAGGCGGAAGTGATTTTGACCCCAAGGAAAAAAGCGACAATGAGGTCATGGCCTTTTGCCAGAGCTTCATCACGGAATTATACCGCCATATCGGACAGGATATGGATGTGCCCGCCGGGGACATCGGAACGGGAACCCGGGAAATCGGCTATATGTATGGCCAATACAAGCGTATCTCCGGGCTGTATGGGGGCGTGTTCACCGGTAAAGGCCTTGCCTACGGCGGCAGCTTGTGCCGAAGGGAGGCTACTGGGTACGGCCTTTGTTACTTTGTGGAGCATATGCTGGAGGAAAACGGCAAAACTGTGGATGGCGCCGACGTGGTGGTGAGCGGAAGCGGAAATGTGGCTATCTACACCCATGAGAAGATAAGCCGGATGGGCGGCAGGGTGGTAGCCATGAGCGACAGTGACGGCTATATTTATGACCCTAGCCCCAAGGGTGTTGATTTACAGATGGTAAAACAGATCAAGGAAACGGAGCGGGGCCGAATCCGCGCGTATGCGGAGCGCGTGAAAGGAAGCGAGTACCACGAAGGCTGCCGGGGGATTTGGAACGTAAAATGCGATATTGCGCTGCCTTGCGCTACCCAGAACGAGCTGGACGGCCGGGCTGCCGGTACGTTGGCGAAGAACGGCTGTTTTGCGGTGGGGGAAGGCGCTAACATGCCCTGCACCCCGGAAGCGGTGGAGGTTTTCTTAGCCAAAGGCATACTCTTCGGCCCGGGCAAGGCGGCAAACGCGGGCGGCGTGGCGACCAGCGCTCTGGAGATGAGCCAGAACAGCCAGCGTCTCAGCTGGACCGCTGAGGAAGTTGACGAAAAGCTGAAGGGGATCATGAAGGGCATCTTTCAAAAATGTGCGGAAGCGGCCAGTCAATATGCCGACAAGCCCACCAATTATGCGGCGGGAGCCAATGTGGCGGGGTTCCTCAAGGTTGCTGAGGCCATGATGGCGCAAGGCTGCGTTTAGATATACCCATGGCAAAAGAAGTATCTAAGACCCCGTATCGCGCCGTTTTATTCGACCTGGACGGCACCTTGCTGGACACCTTGGATGACCTGACAGCCAGTTGCAACACGGCATTGGCGGCGTATGAGCTTCCCCTGCGGGGGAGGGAGGAAGTGCGCCGGTTTGTGGGTCACGGCATCGCCAAGCTGATCCGCCGGGCTGCGCCGAGGTCGGCCGCGGAGGCGGATATTGCGGGAGTCATGGAGGTTTTCAAAGCCCATTACGCCTTGCATAATGGGGACCGGACCCGGCCCTACGAGGGGGTGCCGGAGATGCTGGAGGCATTGAGGCGGCTGGGCTGTAAGATAGCGGTTGTATCCAATAAAAATGATGAGAACGTGAAAAAGCTGGCCGGAGCGTTTTTTGGAATCAAAGAGGCTGTTGGGGATCAGGCGGGGTTGCCCCCGAAACCGGCCCCGGACGGGGCATGGAGGGCTATGAAGGCCTTGGGCGCGGACGCAGGAAGCACCCTGTATGTGGGAGATTCGGAGGTAGATCTGCAGACTGCTCGGAATGCGGGCCTTGCCTGCTTGGCGGTCACCTGGGGATTTAGGAGCCGGGAGGAGTTGCGGGCGGCGGGCGCCGCGCATTTTGCGGACCATCCGGCGGAGATCGTGGATTTTGTCCGGCGGGGATGCGGGAATCAATAAGAAGTTCGTTCTATGAGGAAAGAATATGGACACATATCTATTTGTGTTGCCAGTTGATCATCACAACACCGGCCAGTACCATTGCGCCGCCCGCATACGCGGAGACATGGGGCGTTTCCCCGATGAGAAGGAAACCGCTTCTACCGTGAAATGCCGTATAGCGACGCGGGTCATCACATAGCCAAGGGCCCATAAGACGGTGGCTGAAGCCGCAAAAAGGTGCATAGCGGCTTTTCTGTTGGTATTCATTCGCTGTATCGCGCCCTTGCCCCGCCAATGAGGGGCGGGCGGGAATAGGCCATCACAACGGGCGCGGCGCCCACGCGGGCGTGTTCCATGCGTAGGGGGACCGCCACCGGGCGGATATGCATCCCTACGAGGGTGTTGCCTACATCAATAGCCGCGTCCGCTTGAATGGAAGCTGCCATAGCCGGATAGGGAAACAGGTCGTATGCTGCCGCTGCGATGCTGCCCCCGGCATTGGGCACAGGGCGGACGTTCACCTGCGTAAGCCTTAAATCCTCAAGGGTTTGCCGCGCCACCACAAGGGCGCGGTTTAAATGCTCGCAGCATTGGAACGCAGGCCGAAGCCCCAGCGCCGCGCAGGTATCCATCATGGCTGCGGCCAAGGACCGCCCCAACTCCGGTACGCCGGCCTTTCCGATCATACCTCCCGCCGCTTCGCTGGTGCTGCCGCCCAGCACCACCACCCCGCCGCTCCATAAGCGTCCCTCTTTCGCCAAATAGCGAATGCAGGCGCTTAACTCCTGAGCCATTGTTTCGTACATGATGATTCCTCCCTGCCGGTCTGCGTAAAGGCATAGGCGCCGATGGCCACCGCCACCGCCAAATTCAACGAGTCGATATCGTTGCTGTGGGGGATGCGCACCGCCTGTCCAAGGGTAGAAAACACAGGCGGCAGGCCGTTCCCCTCATTGCCGAAAATGAGCGAATAGGGTTGCCGGGCCAACGGCGCAGCCTCTTCCGGCGTTGCCGCGCCGTCCAGCATGAAAGGATAGAGGTTGTGACCCGGAAACGACTCCCGGTAACTTTCAAAGCTCTCATAGGCTTTCACCCGCATGGAAAAAATAGCGCCCATGGAAGAACGTACCCCATGGGGCGCAAAGATATCCGCGGCAGGTCGGATGACGGCCAGGTCCGGAATGCGGAAGCCCAACAGAGTGCGCTGAATAGTGCCCAGGTTGCCTTCATCCATGGGATTCACAAGCACCACATGAGACAACCCGGCTTCCAGTTCAGCCTGCCATTTTTCAAAGGCCAGAGCGGCGAAGCAGTTCTCCTTGCCGCTGATGCGCCGCAATGTTTTATCCGCAAACTCTTCCCGTACTTGATGTTTGGCACATAACTCCCGAAGTGTCCGGAGTCCCTCCCCTTGGGCATGTTGGCTGAGCAATAGCCGTCTGGCCCGCTGGGGGGCCGCTTGCATGAGCGCCAGGGATGGAAAAATCCCCAGCGCATAGCTGTAAGGCAATTCCGCCCGATAGGGGTTAAGGGTCGGCATGAGAAGAGTCCTCTTCCTGAGAGTCTTCCGGAGCATCCGTATTTTGCGGGGGAAACCGCAAGTCCTCGGAATCATTGGCCTGGCCTGCCCAGGCGGAGAAGGAGGTGTTTCGCGGCCCGGCCTCCGCCGGGTTGACGCGGGTGATGGCTGCCAGCCCTTCGGGAGTACTCACCGCCAGGAAGAAAGCCGAAAAGGCTCCGTTCATGTATGTCGTAACGAACAAATCCATGAATTGCGCGGCCACCAGCGCCACAATGATGCCGAATGCGCCAAGCAGTGTCTGCAGGAACAAGGTAAGCAGCATCCACCCCAGGAAGCTGATATAGAGGGAAAAATAGCTCATCTTTAAGTTTCGCATGGTGTTTTTGCTCTTTTGAAGCGCTTCCCATGGGCTGATGGAAGGATCCTCAGCCAGGTAATAGGGAGCCATGCTGTAGCGGATAGCGGCGATGATGCCCGGATACACAAACAGAAGCGACCAAAGGAAGATCTTCACCCCCACCAGGAGTATGAGCCATAGGGCCTTTCCCCAAATGTGAATCCGGGAGAACAGGCCTGTGAAACCCAGTTCCTGACCACGCATACGGCAGATAAAATAATGGTTGCAGCCCAGCTGAAGAGCCGGCGTTACGAGGAGAGACAGCAACACCAATCCAAGCAGCAGATACAGGTTACTCCGGGGTATGCTTTCAACGGCAGCCCATAGTTGCTCCCAGTTGGTCATCGCGGTAAAGTCGGGGACTTGGGTGGAGGAAAGAATGCTGATCGCCGTGGAAACAATTCCCTGAAAAAAGCTGACCAGCAACGCGGTCTGCCAGTTTCCCCTCAGGGATTGGACCGCCTTGACCTTGAAGATAAAAGGCGCCAACACCATAGGATACTCCTCCGTTCTGCTTTTCTGTACCGCCGTGCAAAGCCGCGCTACTCAAACAGCGCGCTGACAAACTCTTTCGCGTCAAAGGCGTGCAAATCCTCAATGCCTTCGCCAACCCCGACATACATAACGGGCACCTGCAGTTCCTGAAGAATCGAAAAGAGGATGCCGCCCTTTGCGGTGCCGTCCAGCTTCGTGAGGACGATACCGTTGATGCCCGCCGCCTCCCGAAACGCCCTGGCTTGCACCAGACCGTTCTGTCCTGTGGTGGCGTCTACCACCAGCAGACAGCGCACCGTGGCTTCAGGATACTCCCGGTCAATAATCCGGCGCATTTTTGTCATCTCATCCATGAGGTTTTTCTTGTTATGGAGCCGTCCCGCCGTATCGATGATCAGCAGATCCGCCTTGCGGGCTTTGGCAGACTGTACCGCGTCAAATACGACGCCTGCCGGGTCGGCGCCCTCTTGGTGCTTCACGATGGGACACTTGGCCCGCTCCGCCCAGATGGTCAACTGATCCGCGGCAGCGGCCCGAAAGGTGTCTGCTGCGCAAAGGAGGATGGTGCGGCCCAGGGCTTGAAAACGCAAGGCCAGTTTGCCGATGGTGGTGGTTTTGCCCACGCCGTTTACGCCTACCATGAATATTACCATGGGCCAATGTAAAGAGGGCTTTTCCGCATCCAGCATCTTTACCAGGATGTCCATAAGCATTTCCTTGACGCGGCCGGTATCCTTAACATGTTCGGTCTTCATGAGGGCGCGTAGGGTGTCGATTGCGCGTGTGGCGCTGGAAACCCCCATGTCCGATAGAATCAATGCGTCGGTGAGTTCTTCAAAAAAGTCTTCGTCAACCACCGGATGCTCCGCCGCCAGCGCGTCCATCTGGCCGCTAAAGTGGCGGCGGCTTTTGAGAAGACCCTCCCGCAGGCGGTTGAAGAGACCTTGATTTTGTTCCTCGCCCATCACGCTTTCCTCACAGTCCCTTTATGGCTTCCTGCCATCTTAAGGGGCGGAACAGACCGCCAGCGCGGCTTTAGCGGCCGCCTGCTCCGCCGCCTTTTTGCTGCATCCCTGACCTGTGGCCAATAACCGTCCCAATACGCTGACCTGAACCACAAAATGCCGTGCATGGGCAGGGCCGGTTTCTTCCACGACGGTATATTCCGGCAGAGACATGTTTCGGGCCTGGGTATATTCTTGGAGTAAACCCTTTTCATCCCTTCCCCGCAGGGCAAACAGCAACTCTTCGTCCTGATATAGGCGCAGGATAACGGACTGGGCCGCCTCGATGCCGCCGTCCAGCCGGACGGCGGCCAGCATCGCCTCAAAGGAGTCCGCCAAAATGGAATGCTTACCGCGACCCAATGCCTGTTCTTCCCCATGCCCCATGCGCAACGCGCCGCCAATGTTCAGGCGTTGCGCCAAGAAGCTCAGGGTTTCTTCACATACCAGAGCTGACCGCCTTTCCGTCAATTCACCTTCCCGCATATCCGGATATTTTTCATACAGCATGTGGCTGATACAATATTCCAGCACCGCGTCCCCCAGGAATTCCATCCGTTGATTATCCTCGCCTTGCTTGGTGGAAGGGTGGGTTAGCGCCGTGGTAAGCAGGTTTTTATTCCGGAAGACATAGCCAAGCTGTTTTTCCAGTGGCGACCCCATGCCGTCAGCCCTGATGCTTTTCGATGTATGTCACCACGTCGTCGATGGTTTTAAGCTCCAGGATTACCTCGTCCTCCACCTCCACGCCAAACTCGCTTTCCAGTTCCAGAATCATGACCATGACGTTGGCGCTATCCGCTTTCAGGTCCTCCACCAGCCGGCTCTCAGGCTTGATGGTGGAAGCGTCCACCTGTAACTGGGAAGCGATCATGTCCCGAATCTTCTCAAACACCATGGAATAATCCTCCTTATCGCAATAAGTGCTGAATATGTATCTATTCGGAAACGCGTTCCGTACAGACCAGTGCCTTTTCGATTTTGCCTTTCACGTCGGTTTCGATCATCCGCACAGCTTGGCCGACGGCGCAAGCCAGCGCATGGCCGTTGGAGGAACCGTGGGCTTTAATCACGTTGCCGCGCACGCCCAACAGGGGGGCGCCGCCCACCTCGGTGTAATCCATTGCCCTCGCGACCCGTCTGAATGCGGGTTTGGCAAGCAGCGCTCCGATTTTTCCCCGGGTATCGGCGGTGATTTCCCGCTTGATGATGCCCATCAGCGTGCCTGCAACCCCTTCTACGAGTTTCAGGATTACGTTGCCCACAAAGCCGTCGCAGACGAGGACATCAGCCATGTCATGGGTGATGTATCGGGCTTCCACATTGCCAACGAAGTTCAGGCCGGACGATTCCAACAAGCCGTAGGCTTCCTTGGCGAGGTTGTTGCCCTTCTCCTGCTCCGCTCCGTTATTCACCAGGCCGACGCGCGGATTTGGGAGGCCCTGCACGCCCTGCATGTAGGCGGCGCCCATCAGGCCGAACTGTACCAGCCATTCCGCCCGGCAGTCTACATTGGCGCCGCAGTCAATCAGCAGGAAGAGGCCCTTGCCATTGGGCATGAGAGGAGCCAGGGCAGGGCGCTCTATGCCGGGTATACGGCCCAGCCTGAACATCCCCCCCGCCAGTATTGCCCCTGTGCTGCCCGCGGATACAAAGGCGTCCGCCAGGCCGTCCCGCAGCTTCAGCATGCCGTCCACGATGGCGGAACCTTTTTTTCTGCGAACGGCAAGCACAGGCGCTTCACAGTTATCAATAAACTCCGGGCAATCCGTGAGGAAAAGGCGGTGGTTCAAGCCGGCGTCCGCATGAGCGAAGACCCGGTCCGCCTCGGCCTTGATCCGATGAAGGGGACCGGCCAGTTCCAGCGTGAGGGCCGGATGGTTTTGAAGCGCTTCCAGCGCGCCCTCCGCCGCGGCCTGGGGAGCGTTGTCTCCGCCCATGGCGTCCAAATAGATCTTCATGGGGTCACCGCTTTCGTTTCGATCATCGGGGAGATTGGATAACGCCTCTCAACGTCAAGGAATGTAAATGGTTATTCAATCCGTATGCCATAGATGAAACCGGTGTCGTTACCGGTGGTGCCGATCACAATGGTATTGAGGTACACGGCGGGGGATGCTTCGATAACCCCTTCCAACTGCAGGGTGTGGATGATTTTACCCGTACGGGCATCCATCAGGTGGACGTTTCCATTACTTTCCGCCTGAATCAGCCAAGCGCCGCCGTCCTCGTCGTACACAGCCACCGGGCTGGACTGGCTTTCCGTGTCCAGCGCCGTCGTCCAAACTACGCTGCCGTCGGCTTTGTCAAGGGCGATTACACGGCTGCCATGGGTACCGTCCGTCACGGTAAAGATTACCAGGTCACGGATGGACTGCTGGCCTATCACGGGGCTGGCGACGCAGCCGATTTTCGCGGTCTTGTCATAATGCAGTTCCGGCACTGCATAGGCCCAATCCTCCGCGCCGGTGAGGGCGTTATAGCGGCGGATGGTGCATATGCCGTTTTTGACCTGACGGTTCAGGGTATTGCCTGTGTACAAGGCGATATCCTGAGTATCTTCCTCAAAGTCCAGGGCAGGGGTGGAAAGCACGGTGTCGCCTGTTTTCACGGCCCACACCGGGGAGAGGGTATTGATATCCACGCATTGCAGTACGCCGAAAACGTCTGCGTAGTAAACATAATGATTGTACATGGCCACGCTGGCTTCGATGTTGGTGGACTTTTTATCCTGTTTTTCGGCCTGAGTCTTGTACCGCTGAATGGCAGGGTTGATTCGCAGGGTGCCGGCCTCATGGTCATACGCGTCGTTCAACTCCACCGTATAGAGCACGCCGTTTTGGCCGCCTACCACCATCACCATGGGCTGCCCTTTTCCTTCGGAGGTTTGGCGCTGGGATTCCTGCCGGTCAAAGAGGGCCGCGCCGCCGGCGCCGCTGAAGTTGGAGTTGGCGGACTTGTCTCTGCCGTCCAACAGGAGCAATTCCTTTCCGTTAAGCAGGTTGAACAGATGGTATCCGTTAGGTACCTGTTTGTTTGCCAGCTTGCTGTAGCTTTGGCCGACGCCCAAGAGAGGTGTGCCGTTGGTTGCCACGGATATGCCTCCGCCGATGGGCGCACCCATATCAATGGTATTCCGGGTGGGTTGTCCATCCGCCAAATCCAGGAAATAGATCATGCCGTCCTGGCCGCCTAAAATTACTTCCTTCAGCGCGGTTACATGCTTTTTTTCCTCATTCAGGTTCATGATGCTGCGGGCTTCCGTATACCATTTTACAATGGCGGGCTGGCCGGGCCAGGTGATGCCGTACACCGTAGCGTTGTTCAGCTTCTTGCTGCCCACGGGCGCCTGCCAAAGCTGGTTCAGCGACATCGGGCTGTTTTCCAATACGCCGTAGGCGGCGTTTTGGCGGAGAGGGCCGCCGCGGAAGGTGAGCACACCGCTCTGCTGCCATAAGGCGTAATTGGAGGGAAGGATGGCGGATGCGGTTTTGAGGTGGTGACTGAGGGGGGCCAGCATGGACAGGGGTTGAGCCCTGCTGTAAGAGTTGATGGTTTGCAGTTCGTTGTATATGGTTCTTTTCAGGTTGATGGCGGAAGGAGAGGCGCTTTGATCCGCCGCTGCGTCAAGGGGAGGCAGCGGCGTGGGCTCTGGCGCGAACTCCGGGGTGGGCGTCGGCGTCTCCTGAGGGAACGGAACAAGGGGTTCTTCCGTATCGCCGTCCTCCTGCGAGAGGGGGTATTCTTCCCCTCCGTCCTCAAGCAAGCCGTTACTTACCAAGGCCTCGCCACGGTCGCCATCAGCTTCGCGATAATCCTCTTCACCTTCGGGCAGGCCCTCATAATCAGGGCCTTCGCCGTAGCCGTCCGCGGTTGCGTCATCGCCCTCATCAGCGTCGGGCGCAATGTCTTCAACCTCTTCCAAAGGCTGGCTCAACGCCATGTATTTGGAAAATTCGGAAGGGATAAAGCCGGGCTCAAAAGGGGTTTGATATTGCAGTAAGTAATCCCCCTCATAAGGGACTTCCACGTTGGCGGTCAGTTCCCAATGGAGGCCATCTCCTGATTGGATCACGCTTCCCTGCGGAGAGGCGTCCTCCTCCCGGCTGAAGGAGGCGACGGGCGTGCCGTAACTATCCACAAGGCGAACCGCTTCCACATCAGCGCTGGTTTCCAGGGTAAAGAGGATGGCGGCCGGAACGGCTCCCTGGGTGATATCGCTGTCGAAGCTGGTTATGGCGGGAAGAACTTCCGCCGGCATCTCAATCTCAAGCGGAGCGGTCAGAGGTTTGCCCTCGTCCCAGGTGCCGTCGGGAAGCAGGGTCTGTACGGTCAGCAGCCCGCTGAAGGCCTGATCCATCGTATGCTCCAGCTTCCAAATCAAGTCGTTTGTGTTCTTGGTCACGATTCCGGAAAGGGTATCCTGATCCTCAAGCGTCTTTTCAAAGTATACGGTCTCCGCCTCGTCCACAATGCGCAGATGGCTGACGTTTTTGGAGGTTCGGATCATGAAGGCTACATTGACGGGCGCGGTACCCTCCGCGGGAGTGGCCGTAAATTCGCTGATACGCACCTCGGTGGGCAGGATCACTTCCTTGGCTTGGCCAAGTACGTCGGTGAGGGAGGTTTTTATGCCATCCAGGGTTACGCCTACACTTCCGCCTACGGCGGTCCAATCGGGCAGGCAGATGCCCGCCAGGGCAACGCCCGCAATCAGGAGCATAACCACAATGGGCATCAGGCAGCCGCGGCGGCGCGGAACAAAGTCCTCTTCTTCCTCAAAGTCATAGCGGGGGCGGCGTATTGATGCCGCGGATGCAAGACGTCCGCTGTCGTCGGGGCCGCGGCGGGAAGAGGAGAAACGGTCGCTGTCCTGGTCATAGGAGGCGGGAGGCCGGGCGCCGGGCTTCCGCGCCGCGGGCATGCTATCCCGCTCCCGATAGGGACGGCGGTCCGGCGGCAGGTCATCCGGGTCCTCTGGACGCCGTTCAATGGGACGCTGCGGGCGCGGACCCGGCATTCCCTGAGGCGGCCGCTGGCTTTGTGCGCCGGCGGGACGGGGGGGCCTACCGCCCGTTGGCATACCTGGGTCAGGCCTTGAATCCGGGGATCCGGGGCCGCCCTGGGGTCGCGGACGCCGTTCTTGGCCGGGTACGCCTTGGGGCGGCTGTTGCCGGGAACCCTCTTCAGGGGAAGAGGGCGGAGAGGGTATGCGGCCGTATGGCGGGCGTACACCCCCATCCATTGGGGTAAGATCCTCCTCAGGCAAGGCTCCTAACCGGTTGCGGAGGACGGGCGTACCGGTTGAAGGCATGGCGGTGCGCGGTCCGGAATAGCGTTCTCCCGGTACGGCGGGTCGGCGGGCCGGCCGGGGCGCCGCAAGTTCTGGAGATTCGCTGTCTCCCGCCGCAAAGGGATCAAAACCCTGGGAGAGGTCTTTTTGCGTATGGGATGCGGTGCGTATCACGACGGATGGGGATGGCGCGCCGGCATCCTCCGCCTCGTGATAGCGGGCTGTGCGGGCTGCCCGGCGGTTTCGCTGTTGGGGCGGAGGATTTCCGCTTTCCGGCAGGGAAAAGTCAGCCGCATCTGAAACGGGGGAAGCCGTTGTTTGAGGCGCATCAGCACTTCCGGCCAGGGGCAGGGGTGGAGGCGCAAGCAAGGAACGCTCGCCTCTGTTCACGGTTTTTCGTTTGTGGACCGTTTGGGAAGCGGGGGCCGGAGCGCCAATCCGGGTGGGCGAATCCTGTTCTTGGAGAGAAAAATCCGGACCCGGGGGGGTAACCCCGGACTGCGTAAAAAGAGGGACTCCGCCCTGCTGCATTTCCACACCGTGGGGAGCGGGATCGTCCGTAAGAAAGGAGGGAGCCTTTTTGTCGGGAGGCCTGCGCCAAGCGGAATAATCCTCCTGAAGCGGGGTATTTACGGGAGCGGCGGCCGGGTCGTCATAGGGGGCGAACGGGTCGGGCTCATGCCAGGGATTTTGCGTATTTTCGCCGTCACCCATGTTGTTGGGCGGTTGATCGGGGTTGGATTGATATCGACGGTAATCGCTCAAACTATGCACTCCTTATCCTATCGTCCCTATGGTACCCGCGGCGGATATCGGGGAGGGTCGCAAGACCTTGCAAATCATGCATGAAAAGCAAATAATAGCAGCATACGCCGCCTTATAGTATACCAAGAAACAAACAAGTCCACAAGTCCCTTTTCAGGAGTTATCACCGGTAAGAGAGATCATACATCATGATCGCGGCGGCTACCGCCGCGTTTAAAGATTCCGCGCCTCCGCGGAGCGGCAGCCTGTAGCGGTGGGTCGCT
The DNA here is from genome assembly GCA_009783365.1 of Clostridia bacterium. The sequence goes on from WRHG01000015.1 coordinate 16,448, forward strand.
GCGGCGGATAAGGGCGCTGTGAGGCCTGCTCCTTCGTTGCCGACCATGAGACACACTTTTTGGGGTAGCGGGCCTCGTTCATAGAAGGAGTCCCCATCCAGCGAAGCGGCGATCACCGCGTATCCGGCGGCCTTTAAGGGCATCACGGCGGAAAGTCCGTCCGCCGCCCATGCCATGGGCACGCGAAAGATGCTTCCCATGGTGGCCCTGAGGGCTTTGGGAGAAAAGGGGTCGGCACAGTCCCCGGCCAAAAAGCAGCCTTCAAAGCCTGCTCCGTCGATTGTACGCAATATGGTGCCCACGTTCCCCGGATCCTGCACGCTTTCCAAAAGCACCAGACGATTGCTGAAAAGGGTTTCCGCCCGGGGAGGCGCTGAAACAACCGCCGCGACGCCCTGGGAGGCCTGAACCTGTGAAAGAGCCGTCAGCACATGTTCCGGCACCCGGTACATCAGGGGAATAGGACGGTCATCCGCTTCCGGGGAGCGCTCCGCTAAAGGCGCAAGCAATCCCTCGTACAAGCCTGCTTTTTCAGCCTGTATAAAGACAGACCGCACCCTTTCCGGGCACATGGAGATGGCTTCCGCCACCAGATGTTCCCCTTCGCAGAGGAAAGCCTGCTGCTCCAGCCGGCCCTTGCGGGTGGCGAGGGCCTTAACGGCCTGCACTTGAGGATTCTTTGCGCTTGTGACAGCAATATATCGGACGGATCCCACGGGCTACATCCGCTCCGGCGCGCCCATGCCGATCAGGAAAAGGGCAATGCGCAGGGTTTGTTTCACCGCTCGGGTCAGCGCCAGCCGGGCTTCCCGAACGGCCGGTTCCGCGTCGAGAATCCGGTGTTCATAATAGAATTTATTATAATTTTTGGCAATTTC
>WRHG01000016.1 GCA_009783365.1 Clostridia bacterium
CAAAAACTTTATGCGAGAAAAAGCACCGGAACTTTTTTAATGACCAATGTCTAATGCCAACATTCCCCATTAGGCGTTCCCCATTAGACATTACACATTTCTTATTATTTATTTTTTCCTGTTCGCAATATCTATCCAGACCGCGATAAGAAGGACCAGGCCTTTTACCATGTATTGATACATGACATGCAGGTTCATCAGTTCCATGCCGTTGTTCAGGCTGGCCATAACAAGCGCGCCGATGAGAGCGCCGAACACCGTGCCGATGCCGCCGGTTGTACTGGTACCGCCGATGATACAGGCTGCGATGGTGTCCAGCTCAAACAGGTTGCCGGCGGCGGTGGTGGCGGCGTTGAGGCGCGCGGTAAACACCACCGAAGCCACGCCGGACAGCGTGCCCATGGAAAGAAAGATGGCGAGCATGGTCTTTCGGATATTCACACCGGAAAGCCTTGCGGCCTCTTTGTTCCCGCCGATGGCATACACATGGCGGCCGAAGGGTGTGCGCGTGGTCAGCACCGTATAAATCCCAACCACAATCGCCAGGATCACCATGGCGTAGGAAATGCCCCTATAGCTGCCGAAAACGTATCCAAGCGCGCCCACGGAAGCGCAGATAATGATAACCTTCATGATCTCCAGGGACCAGGGCAGTACCGAAAACCCGTTTGCCACACGCTTGCCGCGCTTGCGGAACTCCATGAAAAGAAAGGCAAGGATCGCCACCGCGCAGATTGCCACCGACAGGTCGTGGAAGGCTTCGTCCTGAAAGAATAGGCGCGGGATATAACCCTGGCCGATCTCCTTGAAGCTTGCGGGAAACTCGCCAATGGTTTTACCGCCGGTGATGGCCAGCGTAAGCCCCTTGAAGGTGATTTGGCTGGCCAGCGTTACGATGAAGGCCGGAACCCCCTGATAGGCGATCCAAAACCCGTTCCACAGGCCCACCAACGCTCCCAGTGCCACGGTAATCAGAACCGCCAGCGCCGGATGCACGTTCATCTTGCTCATAAGGTAAGCGACCACCGCGCCCAGCGTGCCGCACACCGCTCCCACAGACAGGTCGATGTGCCCGGCCACCATCACCAGCAGCATACCGCCGGTAAGGATGCCGATGGTCACCATCTGTAAGAATAGATTGGAGAGATTGCGGGGTGTGAGGAATACGCCTTGGGTTAAAAACGTAAAGATAATCCAGATTAAGAGCAGCGCCGCGATCATCGTATACTGGCGCATGTTGCTTCTCATTGCCCCTGCAAGGGCAGAGCCAAAGGATTGCGGGCTGTTGCCCGTTGATTGGAGCCGCTTATCGGTTTGCGCCATCATACTACATTCCTCCCGTCGCATACGTCATGATCTTTTCCTGCGTCGCCTCGGCCCTGGTGAGCTCGCCGGCGATTTTTCCTTCATGCATCACCAGGATGCGGTCGCTGACGCCGATGATCTCCGGAAGCTCGGAAGAAATCATGACGATGCAGATGCCGGCCTCCGCCAGGCTTTGCATGATCGCGTGGATCTCGTATTTCGCGCCCACGTCGATGCCGCGGGTAGGCTCGTCCAGGATCAGCACCTGCGGGTCGGTGAGCAGCCATTTGCCCAGCGCCACCTTTTGCTGATTGCCGCCGCTCAGGTTTTGCACCAACTGTTCCAACGACGGCGTTTTGACGCGCAGGGCGTCCACCATCTTTTCCACCTCGGCAAGTTCCGCATCTTGGTCGATCAACCCGTTCCGGCAGCGTCTTTTCAAGCTGGCAAGCGCCATATTGTCCTTTACATTTTGGATAAGCACCAGTCCGTTGCCCTTCCGGTCTTCCGAAAGGTAGCTGACGCCGGCGCCGATCACATCGCTGGGAGAACGCGTCGAAATTGCCTTGCCGAACAGCCGGACTTCGCCGGAGGCCCGCTTGCCCCAAACGCCGAGCATGCTTAGGATCAGTTCCGTCCTGCCGGCGCCCATCAGCCCCGCGATGCCCAGAATTTCACCCTTTCGGGCGGAAAAATTGATGTTTTCGAGGGCTTTACGGCCTTCAATCTCAGGATCGTACACCGTCCAGTCGCTGACTTCCAGCGCGACCTCGCCCGGCATGTGGTTGACCGGAGGAAACTGCTGCGTGAATTCGCGCCCAACCATCAGCGAGATCAGCTTGTTTTCGGTCAGTTCGCCGGCCGCGAAGGTACCCGCGGTGCGCCCGTCGCACAGCACGGTAATATGATCCGCAATGGCGAAAACCTCCCTGAGTTTGTGGGATATGAAGATGCAGGTCATACCCCGCGCGCGGAACTGCCGCAACAGTTCCAGCAGATTTTCGGTCTCTTTTTCAGTGAGCGCGGAAGTAGGTTCGTCCAGTACCAGAATGCGCGCCCGCTTGGCCACCGCCTTGGCAATCTCCACCAGCTGCTGTGTGCCGATGCCCAGGTTGATCACCAGTGTGGCGGGGTTGATCGACATACCGGTCTCCGCCAGTACCTCCTTGGCGCGCAGCAGGGTAGCGTCCCAATCGATAAGGCCGTTTTTGAGGATCTCGTTGCCTAGGAAGATGTTTTCGCACACATTCATGTACTTGATGAGCGCCAGTTCCTGATAGATGATCGCCACGCCGGCTTTCTCGCTGTCCTTGATGGAACGGAAGGCCATCGGCTTATCGTCGATCACGATCTCGCCATCGTAAGAACCTGCCGGGTATACGCCGCTTAATACCTTCATCAGCGTTGATTTTCCCGCCCCGTTTTCGCCCACCAGCGCGTGGACCTCGCCTTCCTGCACAACAAAATCCACATTGTCCAAAGCGACGACGCCCGGGAATTCTTTGCGGATACCCCGCATTTCCAGTATGTTGCGTTTCAAAACCATCACCCGCCTCTATCGTTTGGGCTGAAAAAGGGGACGTTAGGGGCGAACCCTAACATCCCCGGTCAAGAGTTATTGAATGTCGCCCTCATCAATGTAGCCGCTTGCGATGAGCAGCTCATGATAATTGTCTAAAGTGACTTTCTTCGCCGGGTACTCGAGGGTCGGCACGTCTTTGAAGCCGTTGTTCATGGGGGTTCCAAGGCCTTCGATTTCTTCACCCTTGGCCATCTTCACGGCGGCCGCGAAGGCGCCGCCGGACATATCGCCGGTGTCGCCAAACACGGTCATGCTCTGGGTACCCTCAATAATACGCTTAATTGCGTCAGCTTCTGAATCCTGCCCGGTTACGATAACATTTCCGGCCAGGCCCTGGGCGGCCAGCGCCTGGATAACGCCGCCGGCGGTGCCGTCGTTAGGAGCGATGACGCCCTGGATGTCATTGTTATTGGCGGTCAGCGCGTTCTCCGTGTGCTTCATGGCCTCGTTGGGCTCCCAGTCAATGCAGTCTTGTTCCGCCACAACCTTGTACGCGCCGCTGTCCAGCTTCTCCTTCATTGCGTCCATCGCGCCGCCATAAAGGTACGGGCAGGTACTGTCGGTTGGGCAGCCTCTCAGGACTACGATGTTGCCGCTCTCCAGGTTCTCAGCCATGTACTCGCCCATTAGATAGCCAATGGTGTACTGGTCGAAGGTGACGAGCAGGTCTACGTCGGCGTTGGCGATTTCGCGGTCATAAGCGATGACCGGCACGTCTTGCGCATGCGCAAGCGCCACGATATCCGCAGCGCCCTCCTCGTCGCAGGCGCCGATGATCAGTACATCGATTTCGTTCGTGAGCATGTTCTCAACGTCGTTCCTCTGAACGGCCTGATTGTTGTCGGCAACCGCCACCAGGATGTCGATGCCCGCCTCGGCGGCGGCCCTTTCGAACCCTTCCCTGTCTTTCACCCAACGCTCCTCACGCGCCGTAGGCAGGGATACGCCGATCTTGATCGGCTTGTCCTCCGCCATGGCGGTGGCGAACACGCTCATCACACTGAGCAGAAGCGCTGCTACCAGCAACAGGGATATCCATTTCCTTTTCATTCCGAGTCCTCCTTTTTGATATTTGGTGTATTCATCATAGCCGGGCAGAGCCAGGCTAAGGAAACAGGATTTTTGCCAGGGCGACGCCCCCAAGCACAGGGCTTGCGACCTCCCCGCAGAAATGAAAGTTATCCTGCGGCGCCATGGCACGAAGCTCCTTCTTGAAACAGCCGGCAAACATGGAAGACTTGAACAGGCTGCCCACTGTCACTACATCGACGGCCCGCTCCCCGGCAAAATCAAGTTTACGGAAAACGGAGAAAGCGGTGTTGGCCACCAGCCGGGAAGCTTGGCCCACGATACCGGCGCAAAAGGGGTCCCCGCTTTCCGCCCGCTCCATGACGGGCTTTGCCGCAGCCGCAATATCCTGCATGCTGAAACGGGACAGGATGTGCGGAAGCCCGGCAAAGGATGCCGCGTGAAAATAGTCGCAGAAATAATCAAAAACCTCGTGATACGCGCCATAGCCGTCGCAGCATTGCAGCAGCGCGCGCAGGACCTGCGTACCGATCCAGCTTCCGGAACCCTCGTCACTGATAAAATTGCTCCAGCCGCCGGAGCGGGCCTTCCGCTGGTCGGCGGCAATGCCCGTAGCGACCGAGCCGGTTCCGGCTACAATACACAGACCTGGCGGAGTCCCTTTGGCGTAGAAAGCCAGCTCGGAGTCATTGCAGACATAGATGCGCTCTTTGGGAATGCCGGTGGATAGCGCGATGTTCATGTAGTGGTCGTGATCTTCCGGGGAATCCACACCGGACATGCCCATAACCATACCCCGGATGCGGGCCGCTGTAATACCCATCTCGCGAAACACGTTCCGGACGCTTTCCAAAATGACGCTTCGCTCCGCGTCGGCCTCGCCGATCTTGTAATTGGTGCTGCCGGATAAAAAGTGCCGTGATTCTCCCGTAGCAAAAGAGGATAGGCAGAATTCTGTCTTGGTGCCGCCGCCGTCTACGGATAAAATGTATTCCGGCATCAGCGCCACCTCCTTACCTGCTTGATGAACCGCCCGGGATACTAAAACAGTTTTGCGGTCACTTATACGCCGCCGTTTTGGACCAGCTGCAAGCGTGTGGTAATGTATCCCCGGCAGGTGAGGACTAACCCGTTGATGCCCGTGCTTTCATTGTCGTCAAGCTGTATGAGAGGCATGCTGTCACCGGGGGTATAAAAAGCCATCTGAGCATGGATTTGCTGTATCAGCGCCTCGTCGAAAGCCTCTCCGCCAAAAACAAGAACATCCGGGTTCAGCACCGCCACATGATTGGCCGCAGCCGCCCCGAGGGTGTTAGCCAAGGCTTCCCGCTGAGAAACGGTGTCGGAAAAAACTTTATTTCCGCACTGAACGGAACCGATTAACTCCGATTCCAGATAGCCGCCGATCCCCGTATAATCTTTTTCCGGAGGTTTTCCGGTAAGCGGAGCCATAAAGCCGAGTTCTCCGGAAAAGTTGTTGGCACCCCGATAGAGCTTGCCGTTGATGATGATGCCGGCGCCCATGCCCTCTCCCGCGTATATGTAAACGATGTTCTCATACTCTTCGCTGAGGTGGGTAAGATAATAACCCACGGCGGAAAGTTTGACGTCGTTTTCAATGCATGTGCCAATAGGATACTGCTCGGCAAGGGCGCCCGCCAGATTAAAACCGTCCCAGCTGGGAATCTTCGGTATGCCCAACAACCTTCCGTCCGGCTGGACAACTCCGGGAACCCCAATACCAATGGCGCTCACGGGATTGGGCGCCTTCTTCAACAGCGTGTCGATGGCGGACAGGGTTCCGGAAAAAGCGGTTTTCGCTGTGGCGGGGTCCAAGGGAAACGCTTCTTTATAAAGGGTTTTTCCCGTAATATCCGTCACACGCCCGGCATACGCGCCGCCATGATAGTAAAGCACCAGCAGACAGCCGGAATCCTTGTTGATTTCATAGAGCATGGCCTTGCGCCCGGCGCCTTTTCCCGAAAGCCCTACAGGCCGGATGTTTCTTCCGTTCTCCAAATCGTCCACCAACTTGCTGACGGTTGGAAGGCTCAAGCCGGTCAGTCTGGCCAGTTCCGGCTTGGAGAGGGGGCCTCTTTCCAAGATGAGCTGTTCAATCTTGGCAGTGTTGACCGCTTTTAAAATTTGTGGCTGTCCGATAAAATCGCTCATAGGGAGCCTCTTTCCGTCAGGCACAGTGCTGGATCACAGGTGTTTGTCAAGCGTGAAAAACCACAAATGCTTCTTAATTAATAAGTTTTATTAATTATAATATGCCGGAGCGGATTTGTCAACAGCAAATTAAATTTTTACTCATATCCCTTCCCATCATGTCTCCACCGGCGGCTCGACACCACCGGCGGCTCGGGGTTGCGCCGGTATCAGCGCCGTGGTATCATGCCGGCAGGCTGTACCCGCCGCTTGAAGATCCAACGCGACCCATATGCGTACAAAAGGAGAATGATCATGCCGGAAAACACAATGGAAAGCACGCTTGAACATTCCAACGAAACCCTGCGCCAGCTCCATGCCAGAAAAAGCGTCCGTGTTTATGACCCGGACCGGCCCGTATCCCGGCAGGCGAAGAAGCAGCTTTTCGAGGCGGCCGTCACGGCCCCCACAGCCGGCTGCATGACCCTATACACCATTCTGGACATCACCGACCAGGGCGTGAAGGACCGCTTGGCTATCCTCTGCGATCATCAGCCGTTCATCGCGTCCGCACCGGTGGTTCTGGTGTTTCTGGCGGACTGGCAACGTTGGTATGACAGCTTTTGCGCCGCAGGGGACGGGGCTGTTCGTTCCCCCCGGGAGGGAGATCTGCTGCTGGCTGTGGCGGATGCAGTCATCGCGGCCCAAAACGTGGTCGTGGCGGCGGAATCGCTGGGGTTGGGATCCTGTTATATCGGCGACATTCTGGAAAATGGGGAAGAGGTAGCCCAACTGCTGAACATCCCCCGCTTCGCCGCGCCCGCGGCCATGCTGTGTATCGGTTATCCCGCCCGGGAACAGTTGCTTCGCAATAAACCCGCCCGTTTTTCCCCGTCCAGCCTGGTGCACGAAAACGCGTACCAATTGGCGGACACGGCCGCGCTCATGGCGATGCACAACGAGCGCAACCCCGGGGACGGCTTCCCGGGAACAGTGCGCAATCTATGCGGGCGCAAGTGGAATTCCCCCTTTATGACCGAAATGAACCGCTCGGCGTCGGCATGGCTGAAACGCTGGGTGGATGGGAACGGGTGAAAGCCGCCTGGACGTTACCGCGCAGCCGTACCCAAAACCGGCAATTATGAACTTACTGTAAATATTCGCCATCCACAGCTTTTGGGAACGATCCTCCCTTTACAAAAATAGTTAGTCGACTTATAATTGAGTTCCGTTTCTACGTAAACGCTGAAAAACGATCTTTGTTACAGAAAGGAAACCTTCTATGTCTCAGACCAGCCAGCCAGCCCCGAGCCCCAAGAAAAGGAAGCGCCGCAGGAAATGGCCTTGGATCTTACTCCTGCTACTCGCAGCGCTGCTTTCATGGCTCTATTTCTCCATGAATCAACAGGCGTCCCAAACCTACCAAAGCGAAACGGTTCAGAATCGCGATATCGCTACATATTACAGTTTCTCCGGCAATCTGACCCCGGTTACCGACAAGGTACAGACCGCCAAGGAGGCGGTCAAGGTAAAGGAACTGTATGTGGAGGAAGGGGACCGCGTCGTCAAGGGTCAGGCCCTGCTTCGAGGCGCGGATGGTTCCCGGGTGACCGTCCAAGAAAACGGCATCATCGATACCCTCTATGCGGAGGTGAACGATCCGCTGCAAGCGGGCGCTCAAATCGCCCATATTATCGACTACGACACTCTGGAGATCAGCCTGGACGTGGACGAGTACGACATTGGCGCCCTCAGCCTTGGCAAACAGGGAGACGTATATTTAAACGCCCTGGACCAAAAAGTTACCGGCATTGTCAGTGAAATCGCCCGGGATGCCACTACAGAAGGCGGCCTTAGCTACTATGCTGTGAAGATGCAGATCGAAGCCCCGGAGGAAATTCGCAGCGGTATGAGCGTGGAGGTAAGCGTGCTAAACAAGCAGGCCCTTTCCACCCCCAGCGTCAGCGTTAACGCCCTGTCCTACGACGAGTACAACAGACCCTTTGTGCTGCTTAAGGACGCGGAGGGCCGGATGACCGCTCAATATATATCGACCGGGGTTTCTGACGGCCTGTACATTCAGGTCACCGAAGGGCTGGACGAGGGACAGGTCGTCCATTATCAGAGCCAGGATCTCAGGCGTTTTTTCATGATGCCCGGAAACATGCAGCAGAACCGCCGGGATATGCAAGTTCGATTAGGCAATTAACGGGAGGGATGAACATGCAGGAATCCGCTCCCCGCCATCCCTTCTTTCAAATGACGGATATTTGCAAAGCCTACTGGATGGGAGACGAGTGGCAGCCCGTATTGCGGAACGTATGCCTGTCCATTGATCATGGGGAGTTTATAAGCATCCTGGGCCCCAGCGGCTCCGGCAAAAGCACGCTGATGAACATCATCGGTTGCTTGGATACCCCCACCTCCGGCGAGTATATCCTTCACGGCCGCCGCATTGAGGATTTGGAACCCAACGACCTGGCCGACATCCGTAACAAAGAAATCGGCTTTGTGTTTCAGTCTTTCCAACTGCTGTCACGCCAAAATGCCCTTTCCAACGTAGAGCTGCCCTTGGTATACGCCGGTCTGTCCCGGAACAAGCGCCGGGCGCGCGCGAAGGAAATGCTGGTTCGGGTCGGGCTGGAGGATAAACTGTACCACTACCCCAATCAATTATCCGGCGGCCAGCAGCAGCGGGTGGCCATCGCCAGGGCTCTGGCTACCCATCCCACCATCCTGTTGGCGGACGAACCCACCGGCGCGCTGGATCAGACCACCGGCCGCCAGGTATTGGGCCTCTTTCAGGAGCTGAATACGGAGGGGCATACCATCATCATGATCACCCACGATATAGCCATCGCACAAAGAGCTTCACGCATCGTGAACATATTGGACGGGGTTCTGGAGGAGGGGATGGTGGAGAATGCTTAAAGAAAGTCTGCGCATGTCCATCGCCAACATCCGGGGCAACAAAATGCGTTCCTTCCTTACCATCTTGGGGATTATCATCGGGGTTATGGCGATTATTACCCTGATCACCGTGATGCAAAGCGCCCAGGGTGAAATGAGTTCTCAGTTTGAAAGCCTGGGCACCGGTATGGTATCCGTGTCCGCCAGCGGCACGCCCCTGAAGAGAGGGCTGACCGAAGCAGATGTAAGAGCCATCGGCGAACTGGAGAACATCAGCGGCACCTCCCCCAGCTTGAGCACCACCTTGAGCGTGGTCTGCAAGGGAATTATCCAGGAGGATGTGGCCATCCAGGGCAAGGGATTCGCCTATTTCCGACGGGAGGCCGACGCCATCCAGCGAGGCCGGCCCCTGCTGCCTGTGGACCAAGAGCAGAAAAACCGCGTCTGCGCCATCGATACCAATTTGGCGCAAGCCCTTTTTTCCGGCGAGGATCCCCTTTTTAAGGAGTTGCTGGTAAACGGCGTCCGCTTTACCGTCGTAGGCCTGCTGAAGGACAGCGAGTCCAACGTAATGAGCCAGATGAGCGGCGGTACGGACGACGGCAAGGTCGTCATGCCTTACACTACCTTCATGCGGCTATTGGGCTTGAAGAGCATATCCTCCCTGGACGTGTACATCACCGACAGCAACCGCACCGACGAAACCGTCGACACTTTAAAACACCTGCTGGACGGAGCCTTTAACTACAAGGACAACAGCTATCGAGTCATCAACATGGAAAGCCTGCTGGAAGTCATGAATACCATGATGGGCCTCATGACCAGCCTTTTAACCGGCATCGCCAGCATCGCGCTGCTGGTGGGCGGCATCGGCATCATGAATATGATGCTGGTCTCCGTCACGGAACGCACCAATGAAATCGGCCTGCGCAAGGCCCTGGGCGCCCGGCCCAGCAGCATCCAAATCCAGTTTTTGTTTGAAAGTGTTATGCTTTCCCTTTTGGGCGGTTTCATCGGTATGCTGCTGGGCATCGTCACCAGCATGCTCCTGGCTTCTCTGATGGATATCACCTTTGTGCTTTCTTCCTCCGCAATCGGCCTGGGCGTAGGCTTCTCCCTGCTGGTGGGCGTGGTTTTCGGCTGGGCTCCCGCCCGTAAGGCCAGCAACCTCAACCCCATCGACGCGCTTCGAAGCATGTAGCCAGGGGCATCGCTCCTAACCCGTTGCCACCTACGACGAACACCATCCACAGCGTTGATCTTACAACTCCAAAGGAGGATGAATCATGAAAAAACTCTTGGCAGGTATTCTGATCCTGGCGCTTTTATCGATGCTTCCCCTGGGTATTTTGGCGGAAACCCTTCCGGAGGAAATCAATCCGGACGGGCTGATCATCAGCGTACGGGTCATCGCCTCCTATGAGGTGGCTCTGAAAGCACCCGCCAGCGGCAACCTAATGCCCTTTGTCCTGCGGGCCGGGGATACCGTTAAAGCGGGAGATACCCTGCTGACCGTGGAGCCGCAGAAGGTTTATGCGGAGGCGGACGGTACCGTCGCCGCCATCTATGCCCAGGCGGGCGACAGCGCGGACGCGGCTGCCGAGCGCTACGGCTCCGTGCTGGTCATCGAGCGGGTGGACCGCTATGAGGTCAAAGCCAATGTGAGGAGCGGCTATAACAGTACCATCAACCGCAACCCATATGTGGGGACCAGGGTATACCTGCGTTCCGCCAACGAGAAGTACTTTGCCGACGGTCTTATTACTGCGGTAGACGGCAAAAACATCACTGTTGCAGTCATCGGCGGGGATTTGATCTTTACCGAGGACGTAAAGATCTACCGCACCCCTGACTATCGAAATTCTTCCCTGCTGGCCCGGTCCAGTTTGAGCGTAGTGGCCCCTGTCACAGCCGCCGCCAGCGGTACCCTCATCAGCATGGACGTAAAGGTGGACGACCCGGTGAAAGCGGGAGACCTTCTGTTTACCTATGTGCCCGACGTGCTGGAACCAGCCCGCAGGGGCAGGTCCGATGCCACCTCCGTAAAGGCTGAAACCGATTTGATCATCTCCGACATCATTGTGAGCCAGGGGGCTGGCGTGCAGGAAGGGCAAAGCCTGATTATCGCCTATCCGGCAAGGGAGTTCCAGCTTTCCGGCCAGGTGGAGGAGGCGGATTTGCAGCGCCTCCATCCCGGCGACAAGGTCAGCGTCCGCTTTGAGGAGCTTGGCTTGGGACCGGTAGAGGCCACGCTGACCTCCATCGCCTCCCTGGGCTCCGATGAAGATCCCAGCCAATTCAAGGTCTATTTCGATTTCATCCCCCCCGAGGGTGTTACCCTGGGTATGCACGCCACGGTGGAGAGGTAAGCGGCCAAACAACAGTGTTTGATAATGCAATCTTTGGGCCTTTGTAATTGCCCCATAATTCCAGCTCCTATCATCCGGAATTTTGGAACGTGGGAGTATTTAGGGCTGTGCCTTCGTTGAATAAAAGGAAATGTTGGTGTTCATAAAGCAACATCAGCGGCGAAAAGTCTGGAGGTGCGAAGATGCGTCAATTTTATTATGTGGGGACAAGAAGGACTCTGTCAGTGCTAATGCTTGTGGTCTCTTTGGCTACAGCACACGCCATTGCCGACATGATTATTGATAGTAATGTGCCAGATATTAGTGAATATGGCTTGGAGCCCATATCGGAGTTCTCGGTGGATATACGTGTCGTACCAAATGGTGTGGCATTCTTGCCGGACGGATCCATTGTCCTGGCTGGCGATGAGGCCGTGCTTGCCGGCCGCCTGGGAGACGGAAAGCCAGCCATCGCCGTTTGCATAAACGCCCAGGGCGAGGAACTATGGCGGTATGAGGAGCGTTACCTGCCGGGAACAGACAACAGATTCTTCGGTGCGTATGCTCTGGAGAATGGCAATATTCTTATTTTCCATTCTGCCATTGATGCGAATTATTCAAGGCAGGTTTTCGCCCTGCAAATTCACGACGGTGAACTGATGTCCAGAACAGAGCTGCCCGAAATGAGTTCTATGTATGGCGTCAACTCGGGGTATGTCGTCTGGACATCAGATCGATCAATCATCACAGACACCAATGTGACGCATTACCCCAGGTTCGACATGTATTCCCAAAGCAATGAGAAAATTTGGAGCAAGGCATATGACCATCCCTTTTATGCCGGGCGTTTCCTCCCCCATTCGGATGGCTATTATCTCGTCGGATATGGAGATGTCACCGAGACGAGTTCGCCAGAGTATTCTGGCTATGCCGCGAAAATGAGCGCGGACGGCGATATCGAATGGGGCCATTTGTTCATCAATTCTTTTTCGGAAAGCAACTCGACATACAGCGATGCGGTTTTGCAGAATGACGGCGGCCTATTGGCCGTAGGCGTCGTTTATGAGGCGTCCGACGGTTCCACCCCATCCGCTCCCTGCGCAACCAGCTATTCGCCCAATGGGGAAAAGCGCTGGGAAAGAACCTACAGCGAATGGACAGGCTTCAACTTTGATGCCGTCGCCGTCACAAAAGGCGGATATCTTGCGAACATATGGCACTCTGGCGGCTTTGGCAATGCGGTGAGGCAAGAGTTGACGATGGTACTGCTCAATGAGGAGGGAGAATTAATCGCCAAATCGGAGGAATTGCTCGGAGATGGCATGTACAAGGATACTGTCAGCCTGCATAACACGAACCATGGAGCATACATGATCATCGGCGTCCAGTTGGCAGACGACGAAGAACTGCTTCGTGCAGATGCACGGTATTATCAAACCATAATCCGACAGGTTGAGTAGGGCTGAGAACATCCCTACTTATCCGCTGGGTCACCCCCTGATTCTCCTTCATGCCTGCACTGTTCAATGTGTTGTCTAACCCGTACGCGTGTTGTAACACGCCAAAAAAACATACTCTATTTGTGTTAAAATAGGTTGCGAAATAGCGCAAAATGCGTACAATTGACTATTGTATGCAAATTACAATTGTATACTTCGTATTCAGGCCACTTGAAAAAGCGGTAAACCATGTTATGATGAAACTTGTTTGAGCATCAAAACATTCGGTTTGTTGTCCGATCCATTTTATGTTCAAACACGAAAGGAGCGCCTCATGCGAGACGCCCGCGCCACCCTGAACCATGTACTGGTTGCTCTTTTCCATCACATTCTCCGCATTGAAGAACGTTCGCTGCACGAACCGGGGGTCAGCATTCGGGAGGCCCATGTAATCGAGGCCGTTTGCGGAACGACCGACCTCCGCATGACCTCGCTGGCCCAAGCGCTGCACATCACCATGGGTTCTCTCAGCGTGGCGGTGTCCACGCTGGAGCGCAAAGGCTACCTCCTGCGGGAGCGCACCAAGGATGATCGGCGGGTCATCAACATCCGTCCTACGGCGGCTGCCTTGCGGGTTCAGGAAAAGCACAAAGCCTTTCACAAGGAGATGGTTGACGCCATTGTGGGCCTTCTGGACGAAAACCGGCTGGCTGTTTTGGTACAAGCCCTCAACAGCATTGATCACTTTTTAACAGGGAAAGAGATGGAGCAACCCTGATCGAAGGCAGGGAACGCGCCCGCCAAAGGTCCGCGAAACAGCTGCGGGAGGAGCCCCGGGTATACTAAAAAAGCGATCCGAACCCTGAAAAACGGAGTGGAAGCGTGTGCCAGGCAGGGCGCGCGCTTCCCTCTTTTTTCACAAGAGCCTTGCGCAAGAAGTACAGCCTTGCTATACTGTTGCGGGTGGGCGATTCGGAACATCGCATTCCCCGGGAGGAGAAAACAGAATGAAAAAAATTGGCATATTGACCAGCGGCGGCGACAGCCCCGGCATGAATGCCGCGGTGGTAAGCGTAGCCCGCTCGGCAGCCATGAACAGCATTCAGCTGATGGGAATTAAGAGAGGATACAATGGTTTGCTGGGCCTCAGCGACGATCCTGAGGATGATATAGCCCTGCTGGATCTGGAAACCGTGCTGGACATCGCGGACCAGCGCGGCACCTTCCTGCGCACCGCCCGCTGTGAAGCCTTTAAAAAGCCGAAAGTCCAGCGGGAGGCAGCGGAGAATCTGCGCAAGATCGGCATCGAAGCCCTGGTGGTCATCGGTGGGGACGGCAGCTTTAATGGGGCTCAATGCCTTGGCGGGCTTGGAATTCCCTGCTTATGCATCCCGGGTACCATTGATAACGACCTGGGCTATACGGAATCCTCTCTCGGCTATGATACCGCCGTGAACGTATGTGTGGATTCTGTTCGTTCCATACGGGCAACCAGCCGCAGCCATGACAGGCCCGCCGTGGTACAGGTGATGGGCCGCAACTCAGGAGATATCGCCATGCGCACCGCCATCGCAACCGGCGCTGAAATGGTGGTGGTGCCTGAAATGGAATGGGATGTGGAAGAGCTTGCCTCCCGGCTGAATAAGCTGATCTCCCAAGGTAATACAAGGGCCACCCTGGTGATTGGAGAGAACTGCTGGCACAAAATGAAGGAGTTTGACTGGCGCAAGTTCCTAAACGATAACGGCAAGACCGTTTATCCCGGCGAACCCATTACCGCAGAGCGGCTGGCCAGCGTCCTAAAGCGCAAATGCGGCGGCGCGGAAGTACGGGCAACCGTCATCGGCTATACGCAGCGGGGCGCCATCCCTACCGCATACGACAGCGCTTTTGCCTTTGAGGCAGGCCATACGGCGGTACAGCTTTTGAACCGCGGCGTCATCAACCAGGCCATCGGCGTGCAAAACGGCAGGGTATCTTATATGCCCATCGTTGACGCCCTCAACATGAAAAAGCATTTTGACAGGGAACTTTACGATCTGGTAAACAGGCTATAGCCGGTTTCATCCCCCTCGCAGGCCGTTGCCCGGTCCCGCAATATCACGCCCATATCAAAGTGTTTCGCATCCTCATGGATGCCGGTCATGCGCGCCGCATCGCCATTGCATTGCAGTGAAAGCCGTATTTCCTGCTCCGGCTTAATCTCCCTTTGGTAATGGATCAGCAGGCGGGCGATTTCACGCCGCCTCATCACTTTCATGCCCAGCGCGTCGCAAAGCCAGTCCCCATAGCGGGTGTTATTCACATGGAGGTTCACGTCGATGTCTGAATACTCAGGTTTGCGCACGGAAAGCTGGGCCTCCCCATACACCGGGGTTACATTGCCGGGAAAAGGCAGAGGCGCGTCCAGATCCGAGTTGTCCGGCAGGTAAGTCAGCGCCAAATCCGGGGGCGCCATGGCGCGGGTTTTAAAATCCATCAGCAGCCAAAGGGTTGCCGCTTTGCCCAACACAAGTCCCGCCTCGTCCGTGAGGATGAAGTAACGAGGAAAAAACCACCGCCGGTTCGGCATAGGAAAGGTTTCCATACAAAGCGTTTCACCCACGGCCGGGTAGCGGTCCATATGCAGTTCCGAGCGGGCAAGCACCCATACAATACCGTTTTTCAGCATCACATCGCGCCCGCAGCCCAGCAGATGGGCATGCACGCCCGCTCCCTCCTGCAGAAAGGCAAAAATCCGGCTGACGCTCATCCTGCCGGACATATCACAGTCACAGGTACGGACCAGTATTGACTCCCGATAGGTTTTCAGCATAATATCCTCTTTCACCTGTTCTTTTCACTGGAAAACCGGCGGTACACGGGCAGGGCGAAAACCAGCCCCATCAACAGGTGGATCATCATTACCGCAACCCGCTGCAACAGGGATACCGACACGCCGTTTTGAAAGGGTTCGCCAATCAGCAGCATAATCACGCCCAAGCCGCTTTCCTTAATACCGAGGTTACCGGGTACCAGGGTGATAATACTGGACAGCCAGGACACGCTGTTACAAAACAAAATCCCATATAGGGTGATGGGCAAACCCGCCGTCTGAAAACAAGCCAAGTACAAAAGAAGCTGAAAAGCATTATTAACCACAAGGCACAAAAGAAGTTGAAAAAGAAGCCGGCGGTTGCGCAGCAGAGCGTTGAACCCCACGATTACACCCGCCAGCATCTTCCATTTTCGAAAAAGGGTGGGGGCTTTGCCTTGAAAAAGCAGGGGAAACACAATCAATAAGGCTACGGCCGCCAATCCCAAAGCCCAAAGAATCCACAGAACCGGCTGCCATTGGCCTTCCAGCAGGCCTATACAAAGGAGCGCAACCAACATTTGCAACAGGAAGAACGCCACGCCAAACACGATGTTTCCAGCTGCCATGCTGGCGGATTTTGTGTATTGCAGGCCCTTTACCCGCTTGTAATAGGCGGCGGAAAACACCAGATCCGCCCGGAGGGGCAGTACGTAGGAAATGGCATTGCTTACGCTGACCACGCCCATCCAATCCGTAAGGGACAGCGGCACGCCGTAGGTGCGCAGAATCATCAAGTGGTATATACAGTTCGTCAAGCAGCCGCCAAGAGCCAGCGTAAGCAACAGCGCCGCCGACCTCCCGGATACGACGAACAGCTTTCCCATATCCTCCCAGTGATCCGCGATATATGCCCCCAGCAATACCACCAGCGCCGCGAACAGGAGAAGGGAAGCCACCTTCTTCCACCCCCGCTTGCAGGCATTCGGAATTTGGGACTGCCCCTCCTCCGTTATGATATCTCCTTTTTCCGGATCGAAAGGAAGCATTGCCCTCACCCCTTCCTCGGTTTTAAGCCAAGCCTGAGGGCAAGGCGCAGTATTGGGTCGATCCGGTATTCGCTGTGCTCATGCGGGGAGGCGGCCATAAGCGCCTCATATTCCGCCTCCGGCATCTCCAGTTTTTCTCGAATATCCTTTACATAACCCATCATCATTGCCTGCGCGTACAAAGGTTCGTCCAGCACCTCCAGGGCCTCCTGGCGGGTAATCTGGCCGGAGATGATCATGCTGCTCAAATGGGAGGTACGCTTATCCACACCAAATTTTTGCGGCAGCCAGACCAGCTGGGTGAAGGCGGTCAACTTGTTTTCCAAATGCTTGCCGCCATAGTATTTAAAGCCGCAGAAATCCCGGAGTTCCTCAAGGGCCCGGGCCCGGTGATACTCCATGTAGTTCAGGGGCCGCGGGCTCCGGATTCCCAGCGCGAACTGATCCCATACCCGGCGGTAGGCGGAGAGGAAGGTCAGCCTGTTCAGCCTCCCCTCCCCGAATCGGCGGTGGATGTCCCGCATGTTCACCACATCCATGGCGGTGTGGGTGTTTCCTCTCTGCAAAATGGATTCCAGGGCCCAGTTGCCGCCGCTCAGAAAGTACCGGATCCTTTTTTTTCGCATCAGGGCGTATATTTCG
>WRHG01000017.1 GCA_009783365.1 Clostridia bacterium
AAATCGTTGGCCCGGGGCGCATCCACGTGGCCATCGCGAAAAAGCTACTTTACGGCACGGTGGATATCGATATGATCGCCGGCCCGTCGGAAGTGCTGATTATTGCCGACGAAACCGCTGATCCGAAGTATGTGGCGGCGGATTTGCTGAGCCAGGCGGAACATGATGAACTGGCAAGTTCCGTCTTGGTGACAACCAGTGAAAAATTGATTGTCGAAACGGAAAAGGAGATTGACAGGCAGTTGGAGTCCTTGCGCCGGAAGGACATCATCCAGAGTTCCCTTAACAATTTTGGAGCGGCCATTTGGGTGGATGGCTTGGACAAAGCTTTTGAACTGGCCAACCGTATCGCACCGGAGCATTTGGAGATTTTAACGGAAGCTCCTTATGAAAAGCTTCCGCTGGTTCGCAACGCGGGTTCCGTGTTTCTGGGCGAATACACGCCGGAGCCGCTGGGAGATTATATGGGCGGCACTAATCATGTGCTGCCCACAGGCGGTACGGCACGGTTCTTTTCACCTTTGGGGGTCTATGATTTTGTTAAATTCAGTTCCTACAGTTATTATCCAAGGGATGTTTTGGCGCTGTTCAGGGACGACGTGGCGCGTTTTGCGGAGTCCGAAGGGTTGGATGCTCATGCGAATGCGGTCAGAATCAGGTTTGAGGGGTAAGGCTATGAATTACTTGTGCGATAAAGCAAGACGGCTCACGCCTTATACGGCGGGCGCGCAGCCTGTGGAAGCGGGCTGGATAAAGTTAAATACCAATGAAAACCCGTATCCGGTTTCACCGAAGGCGGCAGAGGCGTTACGGAATCTGCCGGCCGAGCGGTTGCGGCTGTATCCTGACGGGACAAGCGGGGAGTTGAGGCAAGCAATTGCCGCATGTTTGGGCGTCGGCGCGGAAAACGTGTTTTGCGGCAACGGTTCCGACGAAGTGCTGGCGCTTGCGTTCCAGGCTTTTTTTGGAGCGAAGAATAAGGTGGTCATGCCGGACATATCCTACGGCTTTTATCCCGTTTGGAGTGAAATGTATGACGTAAACGCGGAAATCGCGCCGGTGGGCCCGGATTTTACGATTAATAGCAGCGATTACAAAGGCGCCAATGGCGTGGTCATCGCAAACCCAAACGCTCCGACGGGAATCGCGTTATCGCTAGCGGAGGTTGAGGAAATCGTCCGGAGCAACCCGGCCGGCGTTGTCGTTGTGGATGAGGCGTATATCGATTTTTCCGGCGTAAAAAGCGCTGTTTCCCTCATCGGCAAATATGATAACCTGCTGGTCGTGCGCACATTTTCCAAATCCTATTCTCTGGCGGGGTTAAGGGTGGGGTTTGCCGTGGGGAACCGGACGTTGACCGAATGCCTGGAACGGGTGAAGAACGCTTTTAATTCATATCCGTTGGATCTTTTTGCGCAAACCGGTGCGGCGGCGGCAATGCATGACCGGGAATACTGGGAAGAGGGCCGATGCCGCGTCATCGCCACCAGGGAAAAAACGAGGAGACGCCTGTTGGAAGCAGGCTGGAATGTCCTTCCTTCCCATACGAATTTTCTTTTCCTGGAGGCCGGAAACGCCAAGGGATTTTATGAATATTTGTTGAACAGTAAAATTCTGGTGCGCTATTGGGACAGGCCGAGGATAGACCGGTTTGTGAGGGTAAGCATCGGAACGGATGATGAAATGGAGGCATTCATACAATGCGCGAGGCGTTTTTGGAAAGAGAAACCAACGAAACGGCAGTAAAGGTCAGGCTTAACCTGGATGAGCAGGGGCAAAATGAGATTGGAACCGGCATGGGCTTTTTGGACCACATGCTGGACCTATTTGCGTTTCGCGCCGGGATGACTTTACGCATAAACTGCAAGGGCGATTTGGAAATTGATGGGCATCATACTGCCGAGGATGTTGGAATCGTGTTGGGGCAGGCCATTGCAAAGGCGCTGGGTAATAAAGACGGCATCAACCGCTATGGTGCGGCGGCAATCCCTATGGATGAGAGCCTGGCCAATTGTGTGATGGATCTTTCAGGACGTCCGTACCTGGTGTTTCACGCGGAATTTCCCAATCCGCGGGTGGGTGAATTTGAAACCGATCTCATCAAGGAATTTTTCCGTGCGCTGGCCTATCATAGCGGAATGACCCTGCACATTCATCATGTGTACGGCAATAACACCCATCATCTTATCGAGGCGATTTTTAAAGCCTTCGGCTGCGCGTTGAAACAGGCTGTCAGCCTGACCGGTACGGGCGTGCCGTCCACCAAAGGTGTTTTGGGGTGACCGCGAACCCGTTAAATCCGGCCAGATCATACTCGGGAGGTGGGCAGCCTGCTAATCATACCGGCAATTGACCTGCACGAGGGAGAGGTTGTTCGGCTATATCAAGGAGACTACGCGCAAAAGACGGTATACAGCCAAGACCCCGCCGCGATGGCCGGGCATTTCGTAAAAATGGGCGCGAAGTACCTGCACATTGTGGATCTTGACGGCGCTAAAAAAGGCGGCGCGGTCAATGCGGAGATCATCCGCAAGATCAGGATGAGCGTGAATGTTCCCCTGCAAGTGGGCGGCGGAATCAGGGATGCGGAAACGGTTGCGCAATACCTTCAGGAGATTCGCGCAGACCGGGTAATTTTGGGCACGGTCGCCGTTAAGAACATCGGCTTTGTGGAGGAATGTATTGCGAAATATACGCCGGAAAGAATTGTGGTAAGCGTTGACGTGAAGGACGGCCATGTCGCCACGGAAGGATGGCTCCGCGACAGCGGTATGGATTGCTTCCGGTTCATTGAGCAACTTAAGGGCGTGGGCGTGGGATACATCATCGTTACTGATATTTCCAAAGACGGAACCCTTTCCTCACCCAACTGGGCAATGTATCAAAAAATCGAGGGAATCCGCGTGATGGTTTCGGGCGGTGTCGCCTGCGAAGCCGATTTTAGGAAAGCGGCGGGTTACTACGGCGTGATCGTGGGGAAGGCATATTATGAAGGAAAGGTGGATCTGGAAAAGTGCTTGCAAAGAGAATCATCCCCTGTTTGGATATCATGAACGGTAAGGTTGTAAAAGGTGTTCATTTTTTGGATTTGACCCCAATCGGCGACCCTGTGGCCATTGCCAAGGAGTATGAACGGCAGCAGGCCGATGAGGTGGTTTTTCTTGACATCACCGCTACCCATGAAGGGCGGGAAACCGTTTCCGGCCTGATTGAGCGGGCGGCGGCGGAAATGACCATCCCTTTTACTGTGGGCGGAGGAATCCGCACCCTCGACGATTTTCGTAAAATACTGGACCGCGGCGCGGATAAAGCGTCGGTCAACACCTCCGCTGTAACCAATCCTCAACTGATCTCCGAAGCAAGCGCGGAATTTGGCAAGTCTTGCGTCGTGGTCGCCATCGACGCCAAGATTGTGAACGGCAGATATCACGTTTTTATCAAGGGCGGGCGGGAGGATACCGGGTTGGAATTGGCTGAATGGGCGAAAGAATGCGAAAGGCTGGGCGCCGGCGAGCTTTTGGTAACGTCCATGGACGGTGACGGCACGCAAAACGGCTACGATATTCCCATGATCCGCGCAGTAACGCAAGCCGTAAGGATTCCCGTGATTGCCAGCGGAGGATGCGGGGAGATCAGCCATATTATTGACGTATTTACGCAAACCGATTGCGACGCCGCCCTTGTGGCAAGTCTTTTCCACTACGCAAAAGCGGCTGTCGGCGATGTGAAAATAGAAATGGAGAGGAATGGATTGCCTTGCCGGAAATAAACGGGTTGATCCCTGCGGTTGTACAGGACTATCATACCGGCCGGGTGCTGATGCTGGCCTATGTAAACCAGGAAAGCTACGACTATATGCAAAAAAACCTGGAAACATGCTTTTGGTCCCGCTCGCGCCAGCAATTGTGGCATAAGGGCGAAACATCCGGCAACATTCAGAAAATCAAGCATATGGCCTTTGACTGCGATCACGACGCGCTGTTAATCCAGGTCCAGCAAATGGGAGCTGGCGCCTGTCACACGGGCAGCTATAGCTGTTTTGGGATGGAAACCGGCGCATTCGACATACTGAACAAGGTATTCGCACAGATTCAGGATCGAAAGGACCATCCCAGGGAGAAATCGTACACAAATTATTTGCTTGCCGAAGGGGTAGACAAGATTGCGAAAAAAATCGGCGAGGAAGCGGCGGAAACGATTATTGCCGCAAAAAATGAGGATAAGGCAGGGTTGGTTGAGGAAATTTCCGACCTTGCGTACCATGCGCTTGTTTTATTGTTTACCCAGGGCGTAACGCTGCTGGATATCAAGGAGAAACTGGCGGAACGGCACAATGTGGCGGGAAATCTAAAAGTGAAAAATGATAAGGGAACGTATTAACGGATTTGAATCTCCACCACTTCATAGCCGAGATAAGTGGAAAATGCCTCGGTCAGCGCTGCCTTCATGTGGCCTACGCCGATGGAGGTGTGGTGCTTAAAGCCCCCGCGGGCCAGCTTGATCAGCTTGTCTTGCAGCACGGGGATTTTTGCGACGCCGCAGCAGCCGAAAAATCCTTCCTCAATAGGGTCGGCGGTTATTTCGCCCTCCCCGGCGTAGACCACCAGCTTGCCATCCTGCGTCAGGCAGTTGGAGAAGGTCATGGGGAATGCGGAAATGCGCCCTTCATTACAGCCCCAGCCGGAACCGGGGTCGGTCTTGGCGAACATCTTATGCTCGGTCATAGCGCCCTTGCCGGTCATCAGCGATTGCGCTACCGGGCCGCAGTGGAAAAGGATCACCTTGTCCTCATCGTCACCGTAGTTATTGTTCCAATCCAATACAGCGGCGGGCTTTTCGGAGGCCAGCTGCATGGCGCGCATGGTGATGGCCGAACACAAATCGACCTCGCAACTGGCGGCAATGCCCCGGTCATTGAGGTCGCCCAGCAGCGCGCAGGGGCAGCAGCGCAAAATGGCCTCCATCTCATGCCAGCAGCGCAGGGTGACTGCGTCCAGGCGGTACGTGTCGATGTATTCATCCACCACCACGCCAACCTTGGCGATCGTGAGCATGTTTTGCGCCGGCACTCGGCTGCAGTCGGTGTAACTTTTCAAAAACGCGGCTTTGGCGAGCACGGCGGGCTCGTTGTCCGGCTTTTGGCCCACCCGATGCACCAGCTCTGACAGATCAAAGGTTTCCACCGTGATGCCGTACCTCTCCAGCGCAGCCTCGTCAAAACGTACGGTTTTGAACGCGGTGGTGCGCGCGCCGATGGCGCCGATGGTAAAGCGTTTCATACCGCCCGTCACACGGCATATTGCCGCGAAATCATGCAGATTTTGGGTGAAGGCGTCCGTGAGGGGATGCACCACATGGGGTTTCATCACCGTAAAAGGAATCCGGCATTGGGTGAATACGTCGGTCACAGAAAACTTGCCGCAATAGGCGTCCCGGCGGTATTGAAAGCCCAGTTTGCCGATTTCGTCCGGGTATGCCTGCATCAGGATGGGCGCGCCGGCATCCCGGAGCGCCTCGAACGCGCCGTTTTCATCCACAAATATGGGCATGGAGAAAACCACGCCGTCGTATTGTCCCTCATGGGCTTTCAGCCAGTCGTGATACAGCCTTCCCTCATCCCGCGTCTCTACCGCACCGTAGCGTGTGGCGCCCTCTTCCATGATGATGCAGCCGTAACCCGCCGCTGTTACAGCCTTTACCATCTCCTTACGCGCGTCCAGGATCAGTTCGCCCGGCATGAACCCCCGGTTGCCGAAGCACAGCGCAAATGTGGTCTTCTTGTTTATGCTCACCAAAATCCGCCTCCCTGTCGTCATTCTACACAAATGCAATCGCGTTATCAAGGTATGCGTCGCAAAGGTTTATTTGGAAATCTCTTCCGTCATTCGCTCGAGCAACGCGTTTATGGCGGCCTGCATGAACTTGTAGCGGCTCTTTCCCGCGATCAGGCGCGCGCTGCTTATGGCGATCTCTTCAAACACCTTGAGGTTATTTTCGCGAAGGGTTGTACCCGTCTCCACAATATCTACAATCACATCCGACAATCCAAGCAGCGGCGCCAGCTCGATGGACCCGTTAAGCCGGATGATCTCGATATCGCGATTCCTCTGCTGGTAATGTTCCCTGGCAACGTTGGGATACTTTGTCGCCACGCGGAGAGGGGCGTCCGGCCGGTCGCGAAATCCATTAGGGCCGGCCACAGCCAGCCGGCAGAACCCAAACCCCAGGTCCAGCAGCTCATAAACGTCCGGCCTGGTTTCCAGTAAAATGTCCCGTCCAACGACGCCGATATCCGCCGCTCCCCGCTCCACATAGATCGCCACATCGGAGGGCTTCACCAAGAAGTACCGTACGTCGCCCGCCTCATCGGTAAGAACCAACCGCCGGTGGTCGTCCGCATATTCCCTGCAGCCGTAGCCCAACCGCTCAAACAGCAGGTATGCCTTGTCGCCCAGACGCCCTTTCGGCAGCGCGACGCTAAACATCCCGTCCCACCTCCACCAACCGTGTCCAGGTAAGCCCTTCAGGCAAAGCCGTGCCTGCCCAGACGCGTTCTCCGCGGGCTGTGCAATCCTGCACCGCCTTTGCCACAGCCGCAGGATCCGCGTCAAGTGAATACAGCACAACGGTCTCGACAGCCGAATCCACTTCCTGGCTGAGAAAGCGCGCCAGCCCGTCAAAATAGATTGCAAACCCCATCGCCGACACGTCGGGTTTGCCCATGCGGCGCAGCAAAGGGTCATACCGGCCGCCGCTGAGCACCGTGCCCGGAACGCCGTCAATATAACCGCGCATCATCAAGCCGCTGTAGTACTTCGCATTACAGGTAATTGAGAAATCCAGCCGTAGGGGCGACGCTTGGCCCAGCACGGATAGAGCCTTTGCCAGCGTATCCAGCTCCTCGACGGCCGCGAGCATCTCGGGGCCTGACGCGAATAGGGCCGCTTGCTCCAGCGACTCGGGAAAGGGTCCGGAAAGCCGGGCCACCGCCAGCAATCGCTCGATGTCCGCCGGCTGAAGATTGCGGGGTAGGATATCGCGCAGTTCGTGCGCGTTTTTCTGTTCCATACAGCGGCGAATCGCCCGACGCATGGATTCGTCTACCGGGAGGCCGGCAAGCAATCCGCCGATATAGCCTGTGTGGGACAGATCCAAAACCGCATCCGCTGAGATGAGTTGGAGGCTTTGCACCGCCAGCGAGATGAGCTCCACGCTTGTATAGAATGTCCCGTCGCCGATATGCTCCACACCTACCTGGTAGGTTTCGCAGTATTCCGCCGCGTCCCTTGCCGGGCGATATACCGGCTCTGAATAATACAGACGTTCCGTACCGGCTGAATCGGCTTTTACCTTTTTGGCGATGCTGAGCGTTACGTCGGGGCGCAGCGCCATGAGCCGTCCATCCAAACCGGTAAAGGTGAGAACATGGCTGCTGCCCAGAAAATCACGGTATGCCGCGTAAAAATCATAAGCCTCAAACCGGTTCATGCGGAATTTTTTGTAGCCGTACTGCTCATATAGGCTGCGAAGCGCTAGCGTTACGCGTTCGTCACGCCGAAGCAGGCTGCCTGTTGTCTCCATGTACGCACCCGCCCTTATTGGTTTTCAGTAGCATACTACGGTTTTGTTATTTATTCAAGCGGTTGAGATGCGGCTTTATATATGAAGTTCCTGCTTTTCCCCAAGAATCGGCCGGTTCTCGTCCAATATGGGCGTCACGACGTCCCGTAAAAATTCCGTAACCTGTTCGCTGCTGCGGCCCGTGAATTTTCGGGGGTCCATAAGCGTCCGGCACTCCGCCGGCGTGAGGCCAAAGGCTGGATCGCCCGCAATGCGTTCGATGAGGTCGTTGGGCCTGCCTTCCTCTTTCACAGTCTGTGCGGCGGCTTGGCAGTGTACGCGAAGTTTTTCATGAAGCGCCTGCCGA
The DNA here is from genome assembly GCA_009783365.1 of Clostridia bacterium. The sequence continues at coordinate 7,928 of WRHG01000017.1, forward strand.
TCGCCGCCCTTTTGGACCGCGTCCATCAGGATGTTTTCTGTAATCATAAAAGGCAGTTCGTTTGCCACCCGGGCATGGATCACTTTAGGGTACACCACCAAACCGCCGCAGATATTCATCAGAATATTCAAGATCGCGTCCACGCCAAGAAACGCTTCGCTGACGGCAAGACGGCGATTGGCGCTGTCGTCCAGGGTGCGCTCAAACCACTGCGTACCCGCCGTGATGGCTGTGTTCAGCGCGCCTGTCATCACGTAACGGGCAATGGCGCTCACCCGTTCGGATCGCATGGGGTTGCGTTTGTACGGCATGGCGGAGCTGCCCACCTGCGAGGGTTCAAAGGGTTCTTCCATCTCCTTGAAGCTTTGCAGGAGCCGCATGTCGTAACTGAACTTGCTGGCGCTCTGCGCGATGCCGGACAGGGAACTGACCACCGCGTAGTCCATCTTGCGGCTATAGGTCTGCCCGCTGACGGGAACCACCCGGCTAAAGCCCATCTCTGCCGCGATGTCCAGCTCCAGCTGCTTTACCTTCTCGCCATCGCCCTTCAGCAGTTCCATGAAGCTGGCCTGGGTACCCGTCGTTCCCTTGCTGCCAAGCAGCGCCAGACTGGCTGTACGGTGCGCCAGTTCCTCGTAATCCATCACCAATTCGTTAAGCCACAGGGTGGCGCGCTTGCCAACCGTCGTGAGCTGGGCGGGCTGCAGATGCGTGTAGGCCAGAGCAGGCATGTCCTTATGCCGCTCCGCGAAATCCGCCAGGAGCGCCATGACGTTGAGCAGCTTGCGCCGTATAATTCCCAAACCCTGGCGCATGAGGATCACATCCGTGTTGTCGCATACATAGCAGCTGGTGGCGCCCAGATGGATGATTCCCGCCGCCTTAGGGCACTGCAGGCCGTACGCGTAGACGTGGCTCATCACGTCGTGGCGGCACTCCCGTTCCCGGCGTTCGGCATCCTCGTAGTTGATGTCCTCCCGATGGTCGGTCATCTGCTTGATCTGTTCGTCGGTGATGGGCAATCCCTGCTTCTGTTCCGCTTTTGCCAAGGCGATCCAAAGCGCGCGCCAAGTACGGAATTTATGATCCTCGGAAAATACAAACTGCATTTCCGCGCTGGCATACCTGGTGGAGAACGGACTGATATATCCGCTGCGATGGTTGCTGTTCATAGGCCGGCTCCTTCTATGAATGATGCTGCTGTATCGCCGGGGTAATTCTTTACCGGAAGTACGCTACGCCGCCTTCAAACAGGGGCTGGAACGCGTTTTTTTCAACGTTTTTGTACAGATCCCGCCCGGAACGTTCCGTATGACCCATCTTACCGAGGATTCGCCCGTCGGGGCTCGTGATGCTCTCGATAGCCCAAAGGGAGCCGTTGGGATTATACCGCAAATCCATGGTGGGCGCGCCTGTAAGATCCACATATTGTGCTGCAATCTGGCGGTTTTGCGCGAGCTCCGCCAGTACGCGGTCATCGCCCACAAAACGGCCCTCGCCGTGAGAAATCGCGACGGTATGGATTTCTCCCGCCTGTGTTTTTTGGAGCCAGGGGCTTCGGTTACTGGCAATCCGCGTGCGGACCATCATGCTTTGATGGCGGCCGATGGTATTGAAAGTCAAGGTCGGGCACTGTCCGGTAATATCCGCGATTTGGCCAAATGGAAGCAGGCCCAGCTTCACAAGCGCCTGAAATCCGTTGCAAATGCCGAGTATAAGGCCGTCCCGCCGCTCCAGCAACGCTTGTACCGCGTCCTTCATGGCCGGGTTGCGAAAAAACGCGTTGATAAACTTGCCCGACCCATCCGGTTCGTCGCCGCCGGAAAAACCGCCGGGGAACACAATCATCTGGCTCTCGCCGATCATCTGTGCGGCTTTTTGCAGGCTTTGTGATATCGCGGCGGGGGATAGGTTGTTTACGAGCAGGATGCGCGGTTCCGCTCCGGCCCGCTCCAGCGCCCTGGCGGTATCCGCCTCGCAATTTGTGCCCGGAAAGGCGGGAACAAACGCCGCGGGCCTGCGGGTTAGCACCGCCGGCTTGGCCCACGATTCCGCCTTGTGGTACACGGTTTCCACCGTGCCGGCGGCGCCCCCGTAATAGGGAAACACGCCGGCGAGCCTGCTTTCATAGAGCGCTTCCAACGGCTTTAGCGCCGCTTCTTCCCCATTGTGCGCCAGTATGTAGCGGCCGACTGTTTCTCCGATACCCACGCCGAATCGCAAGGCGCCGGCTTCGTAATCAGCCGCGCTGTCCGCCATCTCAACCAAGATGGCGCCGGGAGCTTGGGCAAACAAATCGCCTTCATATGCCAGCTGTACGCCTATTTCGTTGCCAAGCGCCATTTTGAACGCCGCTTCGGCGACGCCCCCCAGCCCAAGCGCCCATGCGGAAAGGACCTTTTTTTCCCGAATCAGGCGATACAGGGCGGAAAAATTTGCCCGGAGTTTCCCACTGTCGTACGGGTCACAGGCGATCAGGCGGAGGCTGTGGCCGGCTTCTTTCCATTCCGGGGAAATGACCTCGCCGCTGCGGCCCGGGGCGATGGCAAAGCTGACCAGCGTGGGCGGCACATGAAGGTTTTCAAATGAGCCGCTCATGCTGTCCTTGCCGCCTACGGCCGCCACGCCCAGATCCAGCTGCGCGCTGAGCGCGCCCAGGAGCGCCGCGAAGGGCTTTCCCCATCGGGAAGGATCGCCGGTCATGCGTTCAAAGTACTCTTGAAAGCTCAGGTAAGCGCGGCTGGTATCAAAACCCGCGGCGGCAAGCTTTGCGAGGCTTTCCACCACAGCCAGGTACGCGCCCTCAAAGGGGCTTTGTTCCATGATTTGCGGGTGAAAACCGTAGCTCATGCCGCTGACGGTTGTGGTCTCGCCTGCCATGACCGGAAGCTTGGCCACCATTGTTTGAATGGGGGTCAGCTGCTTCCGGCCTCCAAAGGGCATGAACACCGTACCCGCGCCGATGGTACTGTCAAATCTTTCAACCAGGCCCTTTTTGCCGCAAATGTTCAAGTCGGAAACCATGCCGGCGAGCTTCTCTTGCAACGTGACGCCTTGAAAAGGAAGGTTTGCGATATCCGTATTGGGGACGAACACCCCGGCGTGTTTTTCCGCGCCGTTGCTGTTCAGGAATTCCCGGGAAAGATCGACGATGCGCTTCCTTTTCCAGAACATTTGAAGGCGGGGTTCCTCAGTCACCACCGCCACCACCGTGGCTTCCAGGTTCTCCCCGTCGGCAAAGGCGACGAGCGCCTCCGCGTCCCCCGGAGCCACCACGACAGCCATGCGCTCCTGGCTTTCGGAGATGGCCAACTCCGTGCCGTCAAGGCCCTCGTACTTCTTTGGCACTTTATCAAGGTCGATCCGCAGACCGTCCGCCAACTCGCCGATGGCTACGCTCACCCCGCCGGCGCCGAAGTCGTTGCACCGTTTGATAAGCCGCGTCACCCGATCGTCGCGGAACAGGCGTTGAAGCTTGCGCTCCACCACGGGGTTTCCTTTTTGAACTTCCGCGCCGCAGAGCTCGATGCTCTCCAGCTTATGGCTCTTGGAGGAGCCGGTGGCGCCTCCGCAGCCGTCGCGGCCTGTTCGTCCGCCCAGCAGGATGATCTGATCCCCGGCCAGCGGTCGCTCCCGGCGTACGCTGCGTTTGGGGACCGCGCCCACCACCGCGCCGATTTCCAACCGCTTGGCGGCATATCCTTCGTGGTACATTTCATCCACAAGCCCAGTAGCCAGGCCGATCTGGTTGCCATAGGCGCTGTATCCCGCCGCCGCCGTGGTTACGAGTTTACGCTGGGGCAGCTTGCCCTTTATGGTTTCCGCCACAGGCTTAAGCGGGTCGGCCGCGCCTGTAACGCGCATGGCCTGGTACACATAGGCGCGTCCGGATAGAGGATCGCGAATCGCGCCGCCGATGCAGGTGGCCGCACCGCCGAAGGGCTCGATCTCCGTGGGATGGTTATGGGTTTCATTTTTAAACATCAGGAGCCATGGCTCCGTCACTCCGTCGATATCCACGTCGATTTGGATGGAACAGGCATTGATCTCCTCGCTCTCGTCCAGGTTGTGAAGCAGGCCTTGCCTTTTCATCGCCTTAGCGCCGATGGTGGCAATGTCCATGAGGTTGACGGGCCTGCGCTTTTTACCGTAGAGAGTCTGCCGCAGGGCGAGGTATCGCCGGAATGCCTTCTCCACAGCGGGTTTTTTGATGTCAACCTTGTCCAGTGTAGTCAAAAAAGTGGTGTGGCGGCAATGATCGCTCCAGTAAGTGTCGAGCACGCGGATTTCGGTGATGGTGGGATCCCGCCCTTCCGAACGGAAATACGCCTGACAGAATACCAGGTCATCCTCATCCATCGCCAGGCTGTATTCCCCGATAAACCCGGCGATGTCCGGACCCGCCAACATCGTAAAGCCGGCGAGGGTTTGTACTGCTTCGGGGATATGATACCGTTGCGCCAACGTGGTTTTTTCCGCCAAGTCGGCTTCCCTGGACTCCACGGGGTTAATCAGGTGCTGCCGGATGCGTCGCAGTTCCTCCGGGCTGGGAGTGCCCGAAAGTAAGTACACCCTTGCCGTCCTTACGTCGGGGCGTTCGCCCTGGCTGATCAGCTGAATGCATTCCTCGCAGCTCGCCGCCCGCGCGTCAAACTGGCCGGGCAAATACTCTGCGGCGATCACCGCGTCCGCGTCCGCCGGCAGCGTTTTGTAGGCGATATCCAAGGGAGGTTCCATGAAAACAATGGGCATGCACCGCTCAAAGAGCGCCCGGTCGATGCCTTCCACGTCGTAGCGGTTTAGCAGGCGAAGCCCCGTTACGCTATTGATGAGCAGGATCTCCCGGATCTCCTTGAGTATTCCCTGCGCCTCCACGGCATAAGGGGTTTTTTTCTCTACAAAGATACGCTCAACACTCATGGCAGGCCTCCCCGGGAGCGTGCCGAACAGCCTTCATCGCGGCTCCGCCGATATCGGCGCGCATATGCATACCTTCAAAGGATACTTGCCCCGCCGCCGCATATGCGCGGCGGACAGCTTCGCGCAAGGTGCCCGCCACCGCCGTGATGCCAAGCACCCGGCCGCCTGCCGTCAGGATTTCGCCGTTTTCCGCAAGCCGGGTGCCCGCATGGTACACATGGGCGTTTTGCCCGGCCTGATGAATGCCCGCGATGGGCTTGTTCTCTTCATATCGCTCCGGATAGCCGCCGGAAGCCAGCACAACGCAGCAGCTGGCGTCACCGGAGAACGCGCACGCCGCTTGATCCAACGTGCCGTTCGTTGTGGCCTGCATGATGGTGAACAGGTCGCTCTTTAGCAGCGGCAGTACCGCCTGAGCCTCCGGGTCGCCAAAACGGCAGTTGTATTCGATCACCTTGGGGCCATCCGGTGTTAGCATGAGGCCAAAGTATAGGCAACCCCGAAAGGGGCATCCTTCGGCGCGCATGGCTTCCAGTGTGGGTAAAAAAATGGTGGTAAGACAGCGCTCGGCGATGGCTTGCGTATAGTACGGATTGGGAGCGACCGCGCCCATGCCGCCGGTGTTCAGCCCTGTATCGCCATCCAGGGCGCGCTTGTGATCCATGCTGGATACCATGGGGCGCAAGGTTTTTCCATCGGTGAAGCAGAGCACGGAAACCTCGGGCCCCTGCAGAAACGCTTCTACCACAACGCCCTTGCCGGAAGCGCCGAATTTTCCTTCCTTCATGATGGCGGTAACGGCTTCCTCCGCCTGGCTGTTGGTCCGGCAAATGAGTACGCCCTTGCCCAACGCCAGCCCGTCCGCCTTCACCACCAAGGGGCAGGGAGCGGCGCGTACGTACCGGAGCGCTTCCGCCGCATCGTAAAAAGCGCGGTGGTCGGCTGTGGGTATGCCGTGGCGGCGCATTAGCTCCTTGGCAAAGATCTTGCTGCCCTCAATCCGCGCGGCGGCTTTGTTGGGGCCAAAGGCCGGGATGCCGCGTTCATTCAGCAGATCCACCAACCCCAGGCACAGCGGATCGTCCGGCGCGACGACCACGTAGTCCATGGACTGCTTCTGCGCGAAATCCGTCAGCTCTTCAACCGACCTTGCCTTGATGGGTACGCAGGTTGCGAGCGCCGAGATGCCGCCGTTTCCGGGCGCGCAGAACAGCTCGTCAATTTGAGGGCTTTCCTTGAGTTTTTGGACGATGGCGTGTTCCCGGCCGCCGCCGCCCACCACCAGTACTTTCATACGAAACCTCCGATCAATGATGGAACAGCCGGAGCCCTGTGAAGCTCAAGATCATGCCGTACCTGTCGCAGGCTTTGATGATTTCGTCATCGCGGACGGAGCCGCCGGGTTCCGCCACATACCGGACGCCGCTGCGCGCCGCGCGGTCGATGCTGTCGGGAAAGGGAAAGAATGCGTCGCTGCCCAGGGAGACGTCTGTAAGCTCCCCAAGCCAAGACCGTTTTTCCTCGCGGGTCAGCGCCTCCGGCACGTTCTTGAAAAGCCTCTGCCAAGAACCATCGGCCAGCACATCCTCGGATTCGTCGCTGATATAGCGGTCAATGGCGTTGTCGCGGTCGGGCCGTTTCAGCGTGTCCAGGAAGGGCAGATTCAGCGTCTTTTCATGTTGGCGGAGCCACCAGTTATCGGCCTTGTCTCCCGCCAGCCGCGTGCAGTGTATGCGGCTTTGCTGCCCGGCCCCGATGCCGATGGCCTGCCCGTCCTTTACGTAACAGACGGAATTGGATTGCGTATACTTAAGCGCGATCATGGCGACGGTCAGATCGCGGGCGGCCTGGGGGGACAGGTCCTTTTTTACGGACACGACGTTGGTAAAAAAAGAGCCGTCGATTACCAGGTCGTTGCGGCCCTGTTCGAAGGTGAGGCCAAACACGTCCTTTTGCTCCAGTGCTTCGGGCACATAACACGGATCGATGCGTACGACGTTGTAGCCGCCCTTGCGCTTGGCCTTGAGCATTTCCAAAGCTTCCGGCTCATAACCCGGGGCGATGACGCCGTCGGATACCTCTGGCGCGATCAACCGGGCTGTAGACGCGTCACAGGGGTCGGACAGGCAAATCCAATCCCCAAAGCTGCTCATCCGGTCCGCGCCCCGGGCGCGGGCATAGGCGCATGCCAGGGGGGAAGGCGCTTCATCCTCCACGAAGTAGATTCTGCGCAGTATATCGGTAAGCGGCAGGCCCACAGCCGCGCCTGCCGGGCTAACGTGCTTGAAACTGGCGGCGGCGGGAAGCCCCGTGGCCTGCTTCATCTCCCGAACCATCTGCCAGCCGTTCAGCGCGTCTAAAAAATTGATGTAGCCGGGTTTGCCGCCCAGAACGTCAATGGGGAGTTTCCCGGTTTTCGCGAAGATGCGCGCGGGCTTCTGGTTTGGGTTGCAGCCGTATTTCAGTTCCAGCTCGTGCATAGTGCTCCTCCTGTCATGCTTTCATTATTGATGTCTGTTCAGAATGCGGGTTTGGGACTTCCCGGTATTCAGGTCCACAAAGCGGACAAAGAGGCTCACCCGGTTATCCGCGTTCAGGCTTTCCCATAGCGTAGTCGAAAAGGTTTCCAAATCGCCGGTGACGGCCACGCGTTTAGGCTCCCCCGAATAGCTGGGAAGAGGGTCTCCGTCCGTTGCGTACGTATGGAGAAAATGACCGGTCCCCGTTCTGGGCGCGGGATATTCAAAAAAATGGCGCTGCGGGGTATCGGGATCGCCGCCGCAGGTCTTCAGAATAGCGAGTTTGTAGCGCATGCGGCCCCCTTCAGCTTCGAGCATGCCGGAGATGCGGGGCGTATAGTGCGGCGCGTCCGGCTCGAATGTGCGGGTGCGCAGCGCCTCCTCAAAGGATTTTCCGCGCTTCAGGTACTGCGCCACCGTATCGGTTTGATCGCCGTTGGTGACGATGGTGACGCCGCCCGCGCATACCCGAACGGGCGTATAGATGATGAGGCTTGGATCCGCCAGCTTAGCCGGATCAAAAGCCCCGGTGGTAATGCCGCCGTCCTTTTCGATAAATACGCGGTTCCGGCTGTTCACGCTGCGCCCCATGATGAAGTAGGCAACCACCGCATGACCGCCGTCCTCCGCGAGCCCCAGGACGATTCCGCGGCCGGGGTATGGATTGTGCCGTACATCCTGAAAAAGATCCAAAGCCTATACCTCCAACATGAGCTTGCGGGCCCATTTTTCCGTTTCCCTGGGAAGCAGTATCCATTCGGCCTGCTCCATAACACGCTTTTGCAGCGTCTCAGGGGTGTCGTGCTCCAACACCTCCACGGCTTTTTGCGCCAGAATGCGCCCGCCGTCTGGGATCTCATTCACCAAGTGAACCGTTGCCCCCGTTACCTTGACGCCTCTTTCCAGAGCGGTCGCATGCACCTTGAGGCCGTAAAATCCTTCGCCGCAAAAGGCGGGGATGAGGCTGGGATGCACATTCAGGATGCGGTCCCCATAGACGCGGATCACACAGGCGTCCAGAATGAGCAGGAACCCCGCCAATACGATTAAATCGATGCCGCTGGAGCGTAAAAGTGAGATCAGCCTCTGGCCGTATTCCGGAGAGGATTCGCCCCGCCGCTTTACCAGCACAGCCGTTTTAACGCCCGCGCTTTGGGCGCGTTGGAGAGCGTACGCCTCCTCTTTGCTGCTGACCACGAGGGTGATCCTACCACTGCGCAAATCACCGTTCTTTTCAGCGTCCAGCAACGCTTGCAGGTTTGTGCCCCCTCCCGAGACCAGAACCGCGATCCTCAGCATAGCGCGAGCCCGCCTTCGCCGCATTCAACCTCGCCTACAACATAGGCATCCTCGCCGTTTACCCGCAGCAGTGAGAGCGCCCTGTTCACGTCGTCCTTCGCCACGGTCAGGCACATGCCCACGCCCATGTTGAACGTATGAAACATGTCCTCTTCGGGAATGCCGCCTGTTTTCATCAGGATGTCAAAAATGGGGGGCGTTCGAAGGGATTTTTTTTCGATCCTCCCGCGCATGCCCGCGCCCATGGATCGCGGGATGTTCTCATAAATGCCGCCGCCGGTTATGTGCGCGAACCCGGAAGCCGCGCCGTCAAGCGTGGTGATCTCAAAGCGGTCTTCTCGCAAGGTCACGATGTCATGATCGCGCAGAAAAATCGCCTCGTGCGTGCGCCCCACCACGGCGTTCACGTCGCTGGCCAGAAAATTCTCCCCCTTGCCCAATCCGATCACCAGCGGGCTCCCCCGCCGCGCGCCGACGATCAACCCCGGCGCATCCTGATGCATCACCGCGATGCCGTACGTGCCGATGA
>WRHG01000018.1 GCA_009783365.1 Clostridia bacterium
CCACACATCTAAACAAGCGACAAAACCTACAAAACTAATCAACCAATTAACTTGCACTACGAACCACTTTCCTTTCCTATTTATTCCACAACAATTTCTACCTATTCATCTCACCTATTATCTATGTTGTCCTTTCAACTGGCCTATTAACTGCTCTATTTATAAAAGTTTCATACGCTTCTGTTTTGTTCCTGTGCCTCGGAAGTTCTCCAAAACACCCACCCGACCTTCTTAATTACCCACTCCAAACAACTAAGAAGTGACGAAGCAAAGGAGCCCCCTGCTATGTAATATGCTCTCGTATCACCGCCTAATCCATAAAATTCTCTTTCATGAAATACATCTCGAACATCAGTCTGCTTTGTAAGAAAACTATATTCTTGACATGTAACTTGCCCAGAGTCCACATAACTAAACAATTCTTCGATTTTCTGAATGTTTTACACTAAATGTTCCCATATATATAGTTTATTCCCATTGTTTCTCAAGAATTTTTGTGATTTCCAGACTTCTTAAGTCTTAATCCACCGTATATGGAACATTTCACGTGGCCTAAACTCCATTTAAGGTAAAGTGTGATTATATTCGAAAGGCAGCGGGAATAAAACGCACACACTCTTCTTTGCCAAGACAGGATTTGATCTTGCGAACGTAATATGGTTCTGCGTAAATCCCTCCGGCAACCCGACATACCCGCACTCGCCCGTGCCGCGGTTCAGCACATACAGGCTGCAGCTGGGGCCGGAGATTGCCAGCAGCGCGTAATCGCCGCCGGGAGAAAACGCCGCGTTGGCAAAGAGCGCGATCTCTTCCCGCTGAAAGCGCCGGAAAAGCGCTTCGCGCGCCTCCTGTTTATCCAAATCCCCGGCTGTGACGCGCAGCAGGCGCGATTCTGCCGGCAGATTTATATTAACCCCCAGGAACGCGCCGTACTGCGCCTCGCCCTTTTCGTTCAGCGCGCATTCCATAAGATGGATGCACGTCCACAGCGTCAGGCTTTCATCCTGTTCGGACGACGCATCAAAGCTTATGTCGAAGCATTCCAGCAGCGCGGCGCGGTCGCGCGCGTCAATGAGTCTTGCCCTGCCAAGGAACCTCGTGAGGAATCCCTCCCCGGTCTCCAGCGTCATCACGGGCGCGGCGCCGCCTGACATCGCGATGAGTCCGGAGCCTTCGCTTGGGTTGCGGTCTACCGCATTCATGACCAGATGCTCCCCTATCCTCATGAGCGCCGGATTCACGGGGCCCATCATCATCATTAAGGGCATCCCGCCCATCCGCGTCGTGATGTCCGCACGATAGTCCCAGGAGAAATATTCAATATCCCTGCTTGGGGTCAGCAAGTCGTAATACAGCAGGGGCCGCTCGCGGTCGAACATCGCGCGCAGCGGGACATCCGGCATGTCCGGGTCCGTAACCCTGATGGATTCCGGCAAATCCAGGAACGGTTCAATCGCGCCTGTTTCAAGGTTCGCGATCCATAGGTTGGTGTCGTATCGTGCCTCTAATATCGTGCGGCGCGGGAAGCCGAAGGACAGGTACTCCCCGTCCGCCGACCAGCTGACCGCGTTCACCTCCGGAGCGTCAAACATCTTGCCGATCGTCTCATCCGTGAGCTTGCATTTTTCTCCCGGTAGCGGCGTCAGCGGTAACACGGCCCCGTCCGCGACCGTGAACACAGACAGCCCGCTGTCAGTTAACAGCAGCAGCCTTGAGCCGTCCGGCGACAGGGACAGCAGCTGCGCGTCCTCCGGGAGGCCGGGCAGCGGTACAGGCGCGAGGGTTAGTCTGTCCTCCCGCAGCGCCGCGTCAAAATCCTCGCTGCCGACGCCGGGAATCGGGGTCTCGGGCATTCCCGCGACGGCAAACGAGCCGCTTGCGCACAAAACGATCAGTAGAACCAAAGCTGCGAGTGAACGATAAAACCTTGACATTTCACATCTTCCTTTCTCCATCCCTGCCTTGTTACGCGTGAATCATCACTCGATTGGGGTGATCGTACCTTCTCCATTACAATCGTTTCTATTGATTTCCGCGCAGTTCACCGGCCTTTTGCCGGTCGGCTGTTGCGGCGGCGTCATCGCCCATAGCTTCGTAGGCGTTCGCGCGATTCTCATAATACACGGCGCTATCCGGGTTCAACTCGATAGCGCTCGAATAGTCCGCGACCGCCTCAGCGTACTCCTTTTGGTAAAAATAAGCCCATCCCCGGTTATTAACGAAAGTAGCGTTGGCAGGATCCAGCTCCATAGCCCTCGAATAATCTTCGATGGCCTCCTTGAATATCTGCTGACGATAATAGGCGTTCCCACGACTATTATAGTATCCATCTGTATCGGGGCTCAACTCGATAGCGCTCGAATAGTCCGCGACCGCCTCAGCGTACTCCTTTTGGTCAAAATAAGCCCATCCCCGGTTATTGACGTAAGTAGCGTTGGCAGGATCCAGCTCCATAGCCTTCGAGTAATCTTCGATGGCCTCCTTGAATATCTGCTGGCGATAATAGGCGTTCCCGCGATTATTATAGTATCCGGCTGTATCGGGGCTCAACTCGATAGCGCTCGAATAGTCCGCGACCGCCTCAGCGTACTCTTTCCGGTCAAAATAAGCCCATCCCCGGTTATTGACGTAAGTAGCGTTGGCAGGATCCAGCCCCATAGCCCTCGAGTAATCTTCAATGGCCTCCTTGAATATCTGCTGACGATAATAGGCGTTCCCGCGATTATTATAGTATCCGGCTGTATCGGGGTTTAACTCGATAGCTCTCGAATAGTCCATGATCGCCTCAGCGTACTCCTTCCGGTCAAAATAAGCCCATCCCCGGTTATTGGCGTAAGTAGCGTTGGCAGGATCCAGCTCCATAGCTCTCGAATAATCTACTGCGGCCTCATCGTATTTTTTTTGAAAATAGTAAGCATTCCCACGTTCGTTATAGTATGCAGCGTCATTCGGGTTCAATTCGATTGCTCTCGTAAAATCCGCGATGGCCTCGTCGTATTCCTTCCGAACAGAATAAGCGCGCCCGCGATCATAATAGGCGCCGGCGTCATTGGGGTTCGCTTCGATGATCTCCGTATAATCCTCAAGGGTCGATTCGGAAAGCGCCAATGACGGCAAGAAAAGGCAAAGCAACAGGATCAGAAGCATCCATTTTCCGAAGGTTCTTCCCTTTTGAAACTCCCGCGCATCTCTTGGTTCCATTGCAGTCCACTTCCTCAATATTCATTTTTGGGTTGCTTCATTTTAGCAGATTGCTCACACGATGAAAAGCTATCTTTCACCTGATCCCCACCTACATGTTTGTACAGGTAGCCTCTATGAACGTCGTTTCAGATCCTTCGCTTTGCTCAGGATGACAGCTGTTGGAGACTGCGTTGTTCTCGTTGAAGTGTTCACATCTACGTGCTATACTGTTTTTTAGAAGCGTGATTGCGAATAGGCATTATTTTTTAGTGAGCAGGCAGAAATAGACCTAACGCCATAAACTGTACTATACAGGAGGGATCGTAATGAGTTTATCATTAAAAAAGGAAAAAATGATTGAGTATTTGGAAAGCGAAAAAGCGCGGGATGAAAACTTCAAGTGTATGTTATGGGGGACGGTATATGCAAAGCTTTCAAGCTTTGAAAACCGGAGCGTCGTTTCTAAGATCATGACGATCAAAGGCGCGCCGGGCGTTGCGGGCACACTGAACAATGCGTTTTGCTATATCGGCATGACGGAAAAAAGCTTGTACGTGACGGCACTGGACGCCTATGATACGTCAAGAATAACCGCAACGTTTGCGATGCCTTTTGCAAACATCACTTCGCTGAACGTGCGCAAAGGGCTGTTTGGCGGTTCGCAAACGGTCATGATTGAGTGTGGAGAGCCTATAAGCCTGACGGTTAAGGGCATTTCGCTTGGCACGGACATTAAGGATCAGAAAGAACGGATGGCGGAATTCCTGACGGCGATAGAAGCTTTAAAGGGCAGCGTGCCCCGCTGAAATTCATCTATCCCCGCATAACCGTCAGCTCTTTCAACCGCCGGAAATCAGGATCCGTCCGGCGTTGTATATTCTTGTCATTGGAGCCCCGATTCCCGAAAGGAGATCCGGCAAGGCGCGCGCGGGCCGGAAGGAGAAGCGCGCCAATAAAATACAACGATCAGCCTGCCATCCCCTTCCTCGAGGCGGCGCGGCAATATCGCGGTGGAAATCTCCCCGCTTCCATGGTACAATTCCCCTATGCGGCAGCGCGCGGAAGGAGGATGCTTCCCCGTGATGATCCACGAGTCCCGCCGGTCCCGCCCTCATTTCGACTTCCTGCTGGCCGGGCTGGCTTTCGGCCTGGCGGCTTTCGGCGTGCTTTTCGTGACGGTGGCCACTTTCAGCGCCGATTCCCCGACGGAGGATACGATCCTCAACTACATCGTGTCTTCTTATTCCGGCCAGCGGCAGGCCCTCTTCTTTCTTATATCACCCATTGTCGTCGGCGCGGTCACCTATTTCCCCCATGATTTTCTGCGGCGCCGCACCATGGTATTCTATATCGCCGCCAACATTCTGATGCTGGTCGCTTTGGGAAGCCGGGCCGCGGGCTCCAATGTAAGCAGATGGATTGAAGTCCTTTGGGGCTATACCGTTCAGCCCTGTGAATTCGTAAAGCTGCCCTTGATTCTTGTAACCGCGAAGTATCTGGAGAGCAACAGGGATCCCCTCCGCTCCTGGAGCAGCGCGCTGCGCCTGGCCATACCCAACGTGATTCCGTGGATCCTTACCCTTGCGCAGAACGAAACAGGCTCCATGCTGGTGATGGTCTTCGTCCTGGGCGTGATGCTTTTTTTTGGAGGGACGCGCCTGCGCGTTTTGGGGGGCATTATCGCCACCGGCGTGATCGGCCTCCTGATTCTGTACGGCATCACCGTATCCTCCGGCGCCGACAGCTACCGCCTGGACCGCATACTTGCCTTTATCAATCCCGACTTGGTGGAAGAAGCCGCCAAGTACCAGGTGAACAATTCCAGAATCGCCATCGGTTCCGGGGGCATGTACGGGGTCGGCCTCTTTGTGCCGGGCAGTTTCAGCCAGTTGGATTTTGTGCCGGAAAACTGGAACGACTTCATCTTTTCCACCATCGGGGAGGCCATCGGCTTTGTGGGAAGCGCGATCCTGTTTCTCGCCTACCTGCTGATGATTGTAAGGCTGCTGTATCTTGCCTACTTCACGCTGGACCGGTTCGGGCAAATGGTGATCATCGGCGTGATGGGCATGTTCCTGTTCCATATTATGGAAAATCTCGGCATGAACATCGGCCTGATGCCCGTAACCGGCATTCCGCTGCCCTTTGTCACCTACGGCGGCAGCAGCCTGGTCACAAACATGGCCTGCATCGGATTGGTGCTGAACGTGGTTAAAAACCGCAGCATCGCGGGGCACGCCCACCTGACGCCGCAGACCTACGCGCATACCAAGTACACCCGGTAACGCGCACCCCATTGAAGCGACGCCGCCAAAACCCATTTTACAAATATATCGGTTTCATTGCATTCCGGATTGTGCTACAATAGCCCTGCCGGCTTTTGCCCTTCCCTTTCCGGTTCCCCCGCCTCGCGGAGAGGCCGGCATTCCTCCGCCAACCCTTTGCGAAAGAAGGCGCGTCCATGCAGCCCAAAGCCTATACGCCGAAAAAGCGAAAGAGCCGGCAGGCGGCGGTGCTTCCGCTGATGCTGCTTTTTATCGGCCTGCTGTTCGTAATGTACCTGGTCTTTCCCAAAGAGCCGGGCAAGCGCATGGGCCCCTCCGCCTACGACGGCCTGGTGATCAGCGAAATCATGGCCTCCAATACCTTCGCCGTTCCCGATGAAAACGGCATGTTTAACGACTGGCTGGAAATCCACAACGGCACGGGCAGGGATTTGGATTTGGAGGACGTTTCGCTCACCAACCGGAATCAAAAGATCACCTTTGCGTTTCCTTCCTATCCGCTGAAGGCGGACGACCGCGTAATCGTCTTTGCCTCAGGCAGGTACCAGCTGGACCCCGGTATGCCCTTTCACGGAAAATTTAAAATCACCGCCGCGGGGGATCATCTTTTCATGTACGACCCGGAGATGTACCTCATCGACGATGTGGCCACCCCTTCCATGACCACCGATACCAGCTACCAGTTGAAATACGTCGACACAAACGGCAAGAAGGTATATGAGACAACGACTTTTTACAGCCCGGGCTATGAGAATACCGAAGCGGGCCATGCCGCGTACCGCTCCGCCAACTCCGTCGAACGGGGCGCCCTCATCCTCAACGAAATCTGCCCGGCCCCCAGAACCGGCCTCACGGACGAGGACAACGACAGGCCGGACTGGGTGGAACTGCGCAACACCACCCACCAGCCGATCTCCCTGGCCGGTTTTTTTCTGAGCAACAACGAGCGAAAGCCTATGAAATGGCGCTTTCCCGAAGAAGCCGTCATTCCTGCCAACGAATACTACCTGGTATTTTGCAGCGGCAAGGACAAAGTGCAGCAAAACGGCGTCCCTCATACAAACTTCAGTATCAGCGCGGAAAAAGCGGTCCTTGAGCTCAACGATTCCTACGGCCGGCTGGTGGACCGGATTTCCATTGAAAACGTACCCAAGGATTATTCCGTAGGCCGCAACAGCACGGGCGCCTGGGAGTTGTTCGCCGTTCCCACGCCGGGCCGCGGCAACGACGGGGCAAGGCAATGACGGGGCAAGGCAGCCGGAAGGAGCCGATCATGCCATCCTATGCGACAAAACCATCCGGCCCGGAAGCGGGCTACCCCGCCCCCCAGGGGGACCATCCCGCGCCCAAGCGCCGCCCCACCCGTGACTACGCGCCCCGGAAACGGAAGAGCAGGGGGCTGGCGGTGCTTCCGCTGCTGCTGCTGTTTACAGGCCTGCTTGCCTTAGCCTACCTGATTTTTCCCGGGGAACCCGCCGGCTATGCGGGCCCGGCCATGTACAACGGCCTGGTGATCAGCGAAGTCATGGCCGCCAACTCCTCCGCCGTCCCGGATGAGACCGGCGTTTTTCCCGACTGGCTGGAAATATATAACGGCACGGGCAGGGATTTGGATTTGGAAGACGTGATGATCACCAACCGGAACGACCGGATCACATTCTCCTTTCCCTCCCGCCTGCTGAAAGCGGGAGACCGCGTCGTCGTCTTTGCCTCGGGCCGCCGTCAGCAGGAACCCGGCAAACCATACCATGGGAAATTTAAAATTTCCGCCATGGGCGACCACCTGTACCTGTTTGATCCCCATATGAACCTCATCGACCATGTGGCCACCCCCGCCATGGCCTCCAATACAAGCTATCAGCTGAAACGCGTCGGCGAAGGCGGCCAAAAGGAATATGAAGTCACGCCATTTTACGCCCCCGGCTATGAAAACAGCGAGGACGGGTTTATCGCCTACCGGAACGGCAATGCCGCCCAGGGCGGCGTCCTGGTGATCAGCGAAGCCTGCCCGGACCCCCGGCTCAGCATCCCGGATGAGGACGGCGACATCGCGGACTGGGTGGAACTGCACAACACCTCGGACCGGCCCATCCCCCTGGGCGGGTATTACCTCAGCAACAACGAGCGAAAACCGATGAAGTGGCGCTTCCCGGACGGCGTTTCCATACCGGCCCAAGGATACTACCTGGTGTTTTGCAGCCGCAAGGATAAAATGCAGGGAAACGGTATTCCCCACACCAGCTTCGGCATCAGCGCGAAGCGATCGACCCTTGTGCTCAGCGACCCCCAGGGCCGGCTGGTGGACCGGGTTTTCATGGAAGACATCCCCACGGATTATTCCATCGGCCGCAACGGCGACGGCGACTGGGACCTGTTCGCCATCCCCACGCCGGGCTTCAGCAATGACAGCCAGGGGCAAAACAGGGCCGACGAGCTGCTGCGCGCCTATAACCCCACCGGGGTGTACATCAGCGAGGTGCTGGCTTCCAACAGCACGATCCCGCTGGGCAATTCCGGCATTCGGTGCGATTTCGTGGAGCTTTACAACGCCTCGGACAAGACGGTGGACCTGAGCCTGTACGGGCTCAGCGACAGAATCAAGCGCCCGCGCAAATGGCAGTTCCCCCAGGGCGCCTCCATAGAGCCGGGGGAGCACAAAGTAATATTCTGTGACGGCAACACGTCCCTCTCCACGTTTTACGAGTTTCATACCAACTTCAAGATCCGCCGGGCCGGCGGCGAAACCATTACCTTCTGCGACCCTGCCGGCCGCGTCCTGGACCGCATACCCCTCTCCCTGATCCCTACGGATCACAGCTACGGCCGTACCTTCGGGTCCCCGGGTTTTTATTATTACAACACGCCCACCCCCGGCGCGGCAAACAGCCCGGGCTATTACGGCTATACGGCCAATCCGTCGTTTTCCGCGCCCGGCGGGGAGTATAAAGGGGACCTCCGGGTAAGCATCCTTATCCCCAAGGATACCGTCGTTACCTACACACTGGACGGAACGGTCCCCACCGAGTCCGACCGGATGTACAACGAGGGGGAGGCGTTTTCGTTTACCCGCGTGACGGTGCTGCGGGCCCGGGCCTTTGACCCGTCCGGCAGGCTGCAGCCCAGCGAAATCATCACCCAAACGTACTTTTTAAATCTGTACCACACCATGCCCATCCTGAGCGTGGTGGCAGACCCCAACGAGCTTTGGAACCCCGAAACCGGCATGCTGACCGTGGGGGAGGACGTGGACAAAAGCAAGGGAATCCCCTTTAAGAATACCGTTTACCGCCAGTTTGGCAAAATCAACCGTCCCGGTCATGTTGAAATGTACGGTACGGAAGGCGACCAGCAGCTCAGCCAGAACATGGAGTTTTGTTTATCGGGCTCTTACAGCCTGGACATGCCCCAGAAGAGCATGAAATTCCGCTCCAAAGCCAAGCACGGCGCCAAGTATTTTGAGGCGTCCCTCTTCGAGGACCGTCCCTTTGCCCGGTACAGAGGGTTTGTTTTGCGCATCAGCGGCAATGACGCCGTGTGGACGCGCCTTAACGACGCCATGCAGCATCAGCTGATCGGCCGCTTCAACGAGGAAGCGGGAAAAGCGGGCCTAAGGCCCACAGACCTGGTGCATCAAGCCTGGCGGCCGGTTGTGGTCTATCTGAACGGAATTTATTGGGGGCATTATAACCTGAGGGAACGCCCGGACCGCTACATGGTGGCTCAATGGGAAGGAATCGGGCTGGACCGGGCCGACGAAATGGACCTGCTTCAGGCCAATTTCAAAACCCTCCGCGGTACCAACCGAGAGTATACGGACATGATTAAAAAGGTGAAAACCCTTTCGCCCGGGAAGAATGAAAAGGATCTGCAGTACATCCTGGACCGGGTGGACGTGGACAATTACTTTGACTATATGGCCTTTGAAATGTTCTTCGGCAACTCCGACAACGGCAACATCCGGTACTACAAGCTCAAAGAAGAGGGCAGCAAGTGGAAATGGCTCGTCTACGACTTGGATTACGGCTTGTTCCGGAGCGGTTTCGACAGCCCCACCAGCTACCTGAAAGCCGGGGGCGCCGGCCAGCAAAAAATCGACAACACGCTCATCCGAAAACTGCTGGAAAACGACCGCATGCAGGATCAGTTCCTGACCCGGCTGGGTGAAATCTACCAGGTGTTCACCACGGAGTTCATGACCGGCCAGCTAAACGCCATGGCCGCCGTGCTGGAACCGGAGATGGCCATGCACTTTGCCCGGTGGGCGGAGGAAAACGACAGGGCCATCAACGTGGACTCCCCCCTTACCCCGGAGGGCGCCATGCGCTATTGGAATACCCGCTTGGACTTCACCCGCAACGTGCTTAAAAAGCGGCCCACCTACTTCTATGAAATGGTGCAGGAGCGGTTCGGCCTGACCAACGAGCAGATGCTTACCTATTTTGGCGAAAAACCTCCCCTGCCCGCCGACGCGATTTATACGGAAGGCAGGAAGTGGAGCTAGGCGGCGGCTAAAAATTTATAGCGAAGAAATACAGTATGAATTTTTACTGTATTTCTTCGCTTTTTTCGCGCTCCCAGCCCAGGTGCGCCGTATCCACCGGATTTCCGTCAGCCGTCACGCTGCCGCTATTCTTCACTGATCACCGCCGCGCGCCAGCGGTAGGCATACGTCTCCGGGGTAATGAGAAAATCGTAGGTCAGGCCGGTGCCTCCGGCTACGTCCTTCCACCCGCTCCCGTCGTCGCACTGCCATTGAACGGACACGCCGGCGTCTTCTTCATATCCATGCAGTTCCGCCACGAGGGTCACCACGTCGCCAAATTGGAGGTCATCCCCCTCCGTTACAATACGGACGTCTACCGTATGCGCCTCTTCCTCCGAAGGCGCCTCGTCAGGCTCCTCCTCCCGCAAGTCTTCCTCCTGCAGACCGGCGCCGCCCGGCTGCGCGGCTTCGGCGGACTCCTCTCCGGTCAAGGGCGCAACACCCGGATCCGCATCCGGATCTGCGGGCGGCTCGCCTCCGGCGGCAAGGGGAATATCATCCGGCTCGATGGTGGTCACCTCCGCCAGCGGCTGTTTCACAGCCGTCTCCGCCGGCTCCGGGGCCGCCGTCTCCGCCGGAACCTGAATGGAAGCCGCCTCCGGGATTGGCTCGGGAACCGGATCAGGAACCGGTTCATACCAGTCGGGTTCTTCATCGGGCCCCCAGCCGGCCAGGGGCACCGGGCCGTCCTCCATCCTCACGATCCCGCCCCGGACCTGGCGGTACTCGTTTTCCATCAGCCAAATCTCACGGGTGTGCGGATTGTACGCGGTAACCCGGTACAGCCCGCTGGACACCGCCGGGTTGACCAGGTATCCCGTTTCGGCGTCCAGCAGCGCCGACTCCAGCCCGTCGGCCGTCAAGGCTTCCGTCAGGTACGCGCCCTGCCCGTCGTCCCGCACCCGGCATTCCGGCGCGATCTCATGGATGGGATAGGGTATAACGTCCAGCTGGGTCCATTGGCTTTCGCCCCGTAAATCCTCAGGCAGGCACAGGGAAAACTCCCGCTCGGAATAGAGCCGGACGCCCGTAAAGGGCCCGCCCGCCTCATATTCTTCCAGCCCGTCGTAAAAGGCGTCCGGCCTGCCCAAGCCAAGCTCCGCCGCCGCCCCCGAGCAGGAAAGCAGCACGGAGAACACATAATTTTCAGCGGTTATGGGGGTACCGTCGCTGAAAGCCAGCCCCTCCGCCAGCTCAAAGCGGTAGGTTCTGCACCCGTCCTCCGCCTCCACCCGGAACCCGCATACCACGTCGTCGTTCAGCCTCTGGCTGCCGGTTTCCAGCGTGCGGCTGCCGAAGATCATGATCCCCAGCTCTCCCGGCGCGGCGCCGGCCAGCGTCTCCATCAGCCGTCCGCTTCCCACCATTTTCACCGTCGGCGGAGGTTCGTCCCTCATCTCCGCCAGCCCGGCCGCCGGTATCATCAGCGCCGACAGCGCCAGCGCCAGCCACTTCAAGCCCATGCAAACACCTCTCCGCTCTGTTGGATTGCTTTCGGCCAGTATACCGATGTTCGTCCGCCTTTTCAATGAAAAACGGGTTCAAATCCATTTTCGAACAAGAATATATAAGAAAACGGCAAGAAACGACAACGATATGCAAATTTCTTACTTTTTGTTTACTAAAATATTATGATACAATGAACGGCAGTGGTATGAGATCCTATATTAGGGAGCGTTGAGCATGCATAAAAATGGGCAAAGGATGCTGTCGGTGATACTCTGCGCGTTGATGGCGCTGGATTTTTCTCCCATCGCGGCCTTCGCGTCGGAAATCACCTATTCAGATCCCGTACAGGTGACGAAGGATCTGTTGGCAGGGGATCTCCAGGCGGCCGAAACCTCCGCCCAAATCGCCATCACTTCCGATATATCGGAGACGCAGCCCACCTACAACCTGCTGACGGATACGAGGAAGCTGTTTCAGGTGCGCTATTCGCCGCCCCCGGCGGGCACGTTCAGCACGCTGCTGGTCATCGAATGCCTGGCCTACGGCGCCCAGTTCGCGGCGCTGCCCAGCAACAACCCCAATGTGCGCAGCGTCCTGCTTGTGAACCCCACCACCATGGTGATCCTGCTGGTGGACGGCCTGACCAGCGACATCGTGATTCAGCAGCAGATGGAGAGCATCCCCCTCACTACCGCCCAGGCCATTCAGTGGATCGACGCCGGCGCCCTGCCCGTTACGGGTTTCAAGGCCCGGGCCTCCACAGGCTCGCTGAACGGCGCTTCCTTCACGGAAAGCGAGCTGCTGGCTTCCGCCCAGTACGGAGCCATGGAGCCTGAAACCTATCCCGCGCCCGTCATCACCCCCGTCAAAACCTATAACATGACCGTTCCCTCGGTGGGGGCCATGACCAATACCGCCCTCTCGTTCACCGCCATGAACACCTCCGCCACTTCCTATTATAATTTCTATGTAAATACCAACTCCCCGGCGTACCTTTTCAGCAACAACGCCGCCAACGTCGAAAACACGCCGCTGATCGAGTACACGGGCTTAAAAGTGTACGCGCCCCACCCCAGGCTGGAGCTGTACGGCGTGGGAGACCAGGGCACGGGCGCCTACTGCATGTATCCCTTTACCACCGACCTGTCGCTGAAGAATTGGGTGGTGGGCCCGGCGCAGACCGACGACGCCGGCCTTTACTACATGATTACCCCGCCGGAAGGCGCCCGCTGCTTCAACATCATGCCGGTGAACGTCAAGGCCGTGACGCTGGGCATGCGCCTCAACTGGCGGCTGAAGGACACGGCGGAGGAACTGCCCTATGCAGCCGCGTCCCACACCGCGTTTACAGCGCCCCGGGATACCCAGCTGCTCTACCGGATCCCCGGCGCGGAGGGAACCGTATCCGCCAGCGCGCCCGTGGTGTCCACCTTCGCCCGGGAGGAATCGGAGGTCTTTACCGTAATCCCCAGCTGGGACCGGCTTAAAAGCCGCGCCACCAGCGAGGCCTTCGCGGGTACCACCCACGCCAATGTAAACTTCGCCGCCCTGCGCAACACCTACTGGATAGAAACCGCAGGCAGCGTAAAGAAGGAGCTGACCCCCGTCTACGCCGGCGGTCCCGTCACGGAAACCTACGACTTCCCTTATGAGATCCGCCCCACCGTCATCAGCTTCCAGACGGGCTATTACCCCTCGGACACGGGTACCGCCTACAAGCGGGATACCATTCTGGACAGCGTGACGGCCACCCTGAACACCGGCGGCGCATTAAGCGTTCCGGCAGCCACCCTGAACACCTGGAACTCGCCCACGGGCGTGTTTAACGGCTTCGGTACCAGCGCCAGCTATACCTTCCCCGTTCCCGCCGGCAGCTACATCACCCAGGTCGCCGTGACCTGGAGCAAGATCAGCACGGAGTATTTCGGGTACATCTATAACAACAGCAGCCTGCTCATGCCAAACACCACCGTCATGACCGGCGCGGGCGGCACGGGCACCAATTATTGGAGCTATTCCTACAGAACCTTTAACGAAGCCACCCGGTTTAACTACGGGGTGACCGAAACCCATCAGGACGGCTCCCCCATCGTGCCCGGGGAGATGCTGCAAGTAGGCTACCGGGCCTCCGCAAACGGCAACACGGGCAAGAACTTCGGCAGCCAGGACTACCTGTGGTTCCAAACCGAGGTGCTGGCCAAGTGCCCGGAGCTGGTGGATATGTACGGCAGCTATATGTACCCCACCTATGCCACCTTCGCGGACGGGAAGAGCAGCAACGCCGCCGGCACCCTCTACCTGCTGGCCAACAGCCAGATCGGCCCCACCACCATGATCCGGAACCCGCAGGTCCGCGTCCTGGGCAACAACGCGTACAGCACCTCCTACAACCTGCCCGGCATGACCAACGAGCAGGTCCTGGGCTTTTTATCCGGAGAGTTCGACATCGACCGCAGGTACGAGGGTTGGAAGATCACCTACTCGGCGGGCAAGCTGGGAGCGGCCCTCCCCGGCCGCCAGGACCAGGAGATCCTGGTGACGGGAGGCTCGGGGTATCAGGCCGTCAACCTGGGCATAGACAACGCCGCCGGAGAATACCTGACCAAGCTGGAATTCTCCTATGAAGGAGATTTCACCATGCCCACCGGCACCACGCTGTACCTGATGAACAATATGAAGACCTTCGCGTGGAATATCAACTTTATCACCGGCGGGCCCCTCCAGCTGCCCACGCTGAACGGGGAATTCAGCCGGTTCCACATCCGCTTCATCGGCGAGGCCGACTGGGATAACTGCAGCGAAGCCAGCCACCAGCACGACCGCAGCCAGGGACGGGCGCAGCAGGCCCGCACAAACTCCTCCTACCACCCGGGCGGGACCTACTACCTGTCCCGGCTGGCAACGCTGGTGGTGGACCCCCCCGCCGTCAACGCCTCCACCTACGGCGAAAACTTTATGCAAACCATCTTTCAGAACGGGGATACCACGCCGGAGACTTACGCCCGGTTCAACTACCTGGTGCGCACCCCCACCAGCTCCGCCTATTTGCAGCCCACCTACTATGCCTTTTCCTACCTAAACAACCCCGGCGCCGCCTCCAGCGCGGGGTACGTGCCCTGGGGCGTCAGCGAGGACGTATACGTGGAGCTGACGGACGGAGAGTTCATCGTGGACCCTGCCCACACCTCCCTCTTCGGCGTGCCCGTCGGCCCCAACCTAGCCATGAGCATCGTGAATGCGGCCGGCAGCCGCTTCCTGAAGCTGACCCTTTCTCCGGGCTATCTGCGGAACACTTACTTCAAGGCCGACGGCACGGTAACGCCCTTCTCCGCCAGCACGGAATATACGGACCGGCTGGGCGGCGTGCTGCAAATCGGCTTCCACACCGTGCCGGGCACCACCCTGGGCAAGCATAACCCCCTGGGCCGGGTGTATTTCGACTTCAGCCAGCTCCTGGAGGATTACGCTTCCCCAGCCGCCGCCAACTCCCTGGACGGGCGCACCGTGTGGAAAATGGACGCCACCACCGTCAACAAAGCCGTGGCGGATTCCCCGGGCCTCTCCAAAACCGGCTGGGGGGGAAACAAGCTGTTTGCCCATGACCTGTCCGCCTACACGGTGAACGTCATCATGTTTACGGCGCTTTCCGCCATCCTGGCCCCGGGCGCGGGCGGCATCTTCGACAGCGTAACCCGCGCCGTCCGCTTCAACTCCTCCTCCCGCCGGCAGCTGGAGGCTATGCTCTCCTTCTCCGGCTCCCCGGACGTGGACGTGCAGAACTTCGTGGCCTACGTGCAGATTCCCAAGGCGGGGACGGCCCAGGCCTACCGGGACGACAAAGGCAACATCCAAACCTCCGTCAGCCAATATGACATGGTGCTGCTGGGGCTTCCGGAGCTCCGGTCGGATTCCACCAATCAGGCGGCAGGCAACTTGATCTTCGCCTATACCACCGACCCCCATCCCGGCGCCTCCTCCGTCTATACCACCATCCCCCCCGCCACCGAGGAGGGCTGGGCGGCCGTCACCGGCATCCGCATCACCGCCGCAACCCTGCCCCGGCAGAGCGCGCTGAATATGGTGCTGCCCCTGGCCGCCCAAGCCAAAAACGGCATGGGAACGCAAGCCGCCTACATCGGCGGTGAATTCAGCTACAGCCTGGGGGGGCAGGCGGAGCCCGCCTCCCTGCTAAAGCTGGGCACATACCACTACGAGGACGTGCCCGCCACCCAGAACCCGGGCCGGGTATTCTTTGACGTATACGACGAAAACGGCCTGTGGAACGGAAACCCCGCTACCGAGCGGCTGGCGGGGGCCGGCGAGGTGACCGTAAACCTGTACGATACGGACGGAACCACGCTGATCTACTCCGCCGTCACCGACGCGGGGGGCGAGTTCGTGCTGAAAAGCTCCAAGACGGACGCCGGGCAGATCCTGGAGGTCATTCCCCCGGCGGTGACGACCGGGGGCGAGTACATGCTGACCGGCCAGTCCGCCGGCAGCATCAACGCCTCCTACATCGACTCGGACTTTAACCGGATCACCCGGCGGGTCACCCTGCCGGAGCTGCCGGAAAACGGCATCCCCAATCTCAGCGCGGGCCTGGTGCGCCTTCCCCTCCTGACCGTGAGCGATATTTCCGTTACGGTGGGAGAAACCGTGAATCTGACCGCAGTGCTGACCGATTATCTCACGGCCGCCACCCTGCCCGCCTCCTCCTATAACCTGACATTCGACCAGGCGTCGGACCCCGGCGTGGCCAGCCTCACCGCCAAAACGGAGATCTTCGCCGCAAGGACGGCCGGCAATACCACCACCAAGTCCGCCGCGGTAACCGGGGTAGCCCCCGGCACGACCACGGTCACCGTCACCACTACCAATGCCCTGGGAGATATTGTTTCGGCCACGGCCACCATCACCGTAACGCCCCCGGCGCCCGTGGAATTCCCGCTCACGGTGAAGGTGGAGGAAGTTGGGCAGCGGATGCCGGGCGTCATCGCCGCGCCCGCTCCCAATCAGCCCGACGGCTCCTACGCCGCCGTCACCTTAAAGGATAGCCGGCTGACCCTTACAGCCACCCCCATCCCGGGCTTTACCTTCTCCCACTGGACCACCGCCAGCGGCGTGCTGCTGAATGCCGGCCAGGCAAGCACCCTCTTTACCATGCCCGAAAATGAGGCGGTGGTTGTGGCTCATTTTACCCAGGACCCGCCCATCCAACTCGTCGTGGAGGCGGCCAGCGATGAGGTTCCCTACGACGGGATCCCTCATACGGCGTCCGGGTGGCAGCTTGCCAGCGGCGCCCTCCTGGCCGGGCATACCCTTACGGGCCTCAGCGCCTCCGTCACGGGAACGGCCGCGGGCTCCTATGAAAACGCCCTGGCCGGCACGCCGGTCATCCTGGCCGGGGGAGCGGACGTAACCTACATGTATCAGATCGCGCTGCTAAGCGGCGCGCTGACCATCGGCAAGCGACCCCTGACCCTGACCCCGGATAACCGGACCGAGGTTTACTCCGGCGCGGAGTACGGGGCCGCCTCCTTTACCGCGGCGGGCCTGGCCGCCGGCCACCTCGTGGACGGAAGTACGGTGGTAATCACGGGAAGCCGCACGGACGCGGGTTCCACCCAGCTTGTCATCGCCGA
>WRHG01000019.1 GCA_009783365.1 Clostridia bacterium
ATTCCATGCCAGGTTCACCACTCTATTTTGAAGTGGCGGTACCCTGGTATCTAAACCGCCCAAATCGGATTTACCGCGTCTATTTCCACATTCTGTAAGATGGTTCGCCCGTGGCAAAATCATTCCCTCTTGGTAAACGGTGTTGTGGGAACGTAATGTAGAAAAAGTAACCCCGTTTTCTTAGATTCATGAAGAAATGTACCAGTTCTTCAATTGCCCGCCCTGAACCCCGCATAAAATAAGGCTTTGCGGATGACACTTTTTCTACATCCAACCGTTTTTTATGCGTATATTCCCGCCTGTACAAAGTCCCCCTGTATGGAGCAGAATAACCTATCCGGTGCAGGGGTATTAAAACTAGACGCGGTTTTCTCGATTTCGGCGGTTTTGGATATAATGTGCCAATTCTTCAAATATACGTTTTCAACCTCGCGTGAAATAAGGCTTTGACGCTTCAACTTCGTCTATTCCCTTCCCTTGTTTTCCGCGATCTTTCCAGCGTGCCTAAAGTGTCTGTGCCGGATGGCAAACCCATCCGGCATAGGGGTGCGAGGTAGAAAGCAAAAAGCCGTTTTAGGGTAGTTCGTTTTGAGTTGTGTTCGGATGAGTGCCGGAAGCAACAGGCTGTGACCGCCAAGCGTGAGTTTGACGAGAGGGCAAAGGGGGACAGGCTGGAGCAGCTTGACGAAGCGGCCTACTATTATTGGTACAACCGGCTACGGAAATTGCGCAAAGGGAAAGCCGCCAATTCAAGCACGGCGGCATCTTTCAAGGCAGCGTTTGATGAATATCGAAAGGAAGCGGTACAAAGAAAAGGAGCGGTTAAGCGTGGAGAACTGAAGCTGGCTGAATTTTCCGGTTGGCTGTCGGAGCAGCAGGATGTGGCGGACAGGTTAATGGATGAATATACCCGGACAGTTGACTCACCCGAATAACCGATAAGAGTTTGTGCTAATTGTCTACGAAAAATGTAGACAAAGTACCATACGCAAAGCCAATAGAATCAACGTTTTAAACTCCATTTTTGAAAAAGACGAGGTATAGTGCCACTACCCCCCCGATCCCGGGTTTTATGCATTTTAAGGCCCATTTTAGGCCCGTTGGAAAAATGAGTATTCGCATAAGCCGCCGACCTTGACTTTGCCTTCTGGGAATGGTAAGTTCAAAGCGCGACGGGGCGGGATGAGGTTATGGACAATTTAACGCCCCCGTCGCTACCTAGTGTACCATTCCCAGAATTCAAACTCAAGGCAACCCGCTTCGCGGGCGGCTCACTTGGCCGCACAAGCATGATTCGCTCGGGGGACGAACAAGGTTATGGCCTTTGCGAGCGTAGAACTCAATTCACACCTCCCCCCCGCACTCACGAAATGGCTTGAACCCTTTACTACAAGCGGCTTGTCCGTCTTCGTGATATTAAAGTAGGAACTACTTCTTTATCACAATAGATCAAATGTCTTTTTGCATGAGTTATCTGCTGCCTTCCCTAATGAAGACATTCTGCTGGCTATGGATAGCGCATCATGGCATAGAGCCAGGGGTTTACAAATCCCGCACAACATCGAATTGTTTTTCCTTCCGCCATATACTCCTGAAATGAATCCCATTGAGCAAATCTGGTCTGAAATCCGCAAACGTGGATTCCGAAACGAAATCTTTTCTTCGCTTGAAAAAGTCATCGATCGCCTGTGTCATACCATCTGTTCGCTTTCTCACTCAACCATTATGTCTATCACCGGTAGAACTTGGATCATATCTCCTTGTTAATCAGTGATTGGTATTAACATCGTCGCGCGCGTCAACGCCCGCAATACTTCCAATTGGCTCGCCGATTTCCTTTAGAACGATCGTCCAACTGTAATGGTCAGGTTTTTGATACCGCTCCAACCATGCGTTAATGACCGCTTTGGAAACAGAAATGTCAGCATGCGTTGGCCATGTTAAGTATTTTGTGACTTCATCATCGCTCGCCCAATTTCTAAACATCGCGTCTGCATCTTCAATGCTAAACCGTCGCAGAACAAGTCGCTCGGTTTCAAGGGTGACTGTACCTTTGTGATTCACTTTATTATTACTTCCTTTTTCTGATTCAAACCGCTCTGTAGGGCTTTGAACAATCGCTCCCAAACAATCGCTTATATGTCCTCGACAAGTGCTGCTTACGCGATAAAAAGCGCAAGGTTGCCGCGCCCGAACCCGGTGAACCGCTCCGTGCCGTGGGATCTTATGAACGACGAAAACATAGGCCGGCCGCGCTTTCAGGCGGTCAGCAGCAGCGCACGTCTATAGCGCGCGCATTGTAAGATCACAACGATCATGAACGGTCAACGTCGGTTCATGCGGCGCCGGAGACTGAGGTGCGCGCTATGCCTGTTCGCAAGGCTGTTTACAGACCCGCAAGTCCTTGATAACAATCCTTCAGGGCGGGGTACAGCTGCGTATACAGCCGGTAATAGGGTTCATATGCCTTGCCGGCTTTTTCGCTGGGCCGGCAAGCGTCGTTTGCGCGGATCACCCCGTCGCAGCCTTCCTCCACGGAGGCATATACACCGGTTGCAACCCCCGCCAATACGGCCACGCCCAGGGCCGGACCCTCCGGGTTGGCAACGGTGGCCGTGGGGATTCTGTACAGATCCGACAGCATCTGCCTCCAGAGAGGGCTTTTTCCGCCTCCGCCGCAGACCAGCATTTCCCGGGGCGCAATACCCAGGCCGCGGAGAATTTCCATGCAATCCAGCAGAGAGAAGGCAACGCCTTCCATCACCGCCCGCAGCATATGAGCCTTGGTATGGATGTTACTCAAGCCGAAGAACACGCCACGGGCATCCGGGTCCAGATGCGGAGTGCGCTCCCCCATAAGGTAGGGCAGGTACAGGAGGCGCTCCGCTCCAATGGGCACGCGGCCCGCCTGCCTATCCATCAGTTCATAGGGATCAATGTCCATACCGCGGGCAGCTTCCATCTCCGCCCCGCAGAGGGTATCCCGAAACCATTTGAGGGAAAGCCCCGCGCTTTGGGTGACCCCCATCACATGCCAGGCGCCCGGCACCGCGCAGCAGAAGGTATGAATGCGTCCCTTGGGATCGATAACGGGGTTGCTGGTATGGGCGAAGACCACGCCGGAGGAACCGATGGTCGTAAATGCCCTTCCTTCCCGTACCGTACCCGTGCCCACGGCGGCGGCGGCGTTATCCCCCGCGCCTCCGGCCACAGGGGTGCCTTCCATGAGTCCCGTGAGGCGGGCGGCCTCACCATGCACCTTACCAGTGACCTCCGGAGATTCGTACACTCGTCCCAACAAATCCCTGTCGATTTGCAGGATAGACAGAATCTCGTCCGACCATCTGCGACCCTTCACATCCAGCAGCTGCATACCGGAAGCGTCCGACACCTCGGTGGCCAGCTCCCCGGTAAGCTGGTAGCGGATATAGTCCTTGGGCAGCAAAATATGGCGGCATTTTTCATAAATCCATGGTTCATGCTCCCTCACCCACAGGATCTTGGAGGCCGTGAAACCCGTTAAGGCGGGGTTGGCGGTGATCTCAATTATCTTTTTCGAGCCCACGGCCCGGGTCATTTCCTCGCACTGCGCGCCTGTGCGCTGGTCGCACCAAATGATGGAGCGGCGCAGCGGCGCGCCGTTTTCATCCAGCATGACCAGTCCGTGCATTTGGCCGGAGAGGCCGATACCTCGAATCTCCGCCGGAGCTGCGCCGCTTTTCGCAATAACCGCCTGGCAGGTCTCGCAAACCGCGTTCCACCAGTCCTGCGGATCCTGCTCCGCCCAGCCGTTTTGGGGCTGGTAAAGCGGATATTCAACCGTGTGCGCGGCCAACGGCTCCCCTTCCGGCGTGAATATCACGGTCTTTGTGCCGGAAGTACCGATGTCTATTCCAAGTAAATACGCCATGCGCTTCTCCTTTCAACCAAACAGAACGGAATTCAGCACGCTTTCCAGCCATTCCTGCTTACCGCTGCCGGGCAGGGCCGCTGCGCCATTCCGCACCGCAATATCGGCCAACTCTTCCAGGGTGGTCTTGCCTGAACGGATCTTCTTGCCCAGTTCACCCTCAAAGCTACCGTAACGTTCCTTCACGAAGCCGTCAATACGTCCGTCCTCCATGAGCTCCGCCGCCTTAATCAGGCCCAGTGCAAAGGAATCCATCCCCAGAATGAAGCTTAAAAACAGATCCTCGTAAGTGTAGGAGGGCCGGCGCGTCTTGGCGTCAAAGTTAAGACCGCCCTTTGTAAACCCGCCCGCCTTCAACACTTCGTACATACACAGGGTGGTTTCATATACGTTGGAAGGGAATTGGTCCGTATCCCACCCCAACAGGTAATCGCCCTGGTTGGCGTCAACCGATCCCAACATGCCGTTGATGGCGGCAACCCGCAAGTCGTGCTGAAAGGTATGTCCCGCCAGAGTGGCGTGATTGGCTTCGATGTTCATCTTAAAGTCTTTATCCAGGCCGTATTGGCGCACAAAACCAATCGCCGTAGCCGCGTCAAAATCATACTGGTGCTTCGTTGGCTCCTTGGGTTTGGGTTCGATGTAGAAATCTCCTGCAAAGCCAATGCTCCGGCCATAAACCACAGCCATTTTCATCAGCGCGGCAATATTTTCCTGCTCAAATTTCATATCTGTGTTAAGCAGCGTCTCATAACCTTCCCGACCGCCCCAGAACACATAACCACCGCCATCCAGCTTCACCGTCAGGTCGATGGCCTTTTTGATTTGAGCCGCCGCATGGCAATACACATCCACGCTGTTGCTGGAGCCGGCGCCGTTCATAAAGCGCGGATGGCTGAAAAGGTTGGCCGTGCCCCATAAGCACCGGATGCCCGTGGCGGCCATTTTTATCTTGATATAATCGGTAATCTCATCAAGACGCCGGTTGGTTTCGGCCAAGCTATCCGCCTCAGGCGCCAGATCCGCGTCGTGGAAGCAGAAATAGCCGATGCCAAGCTTTTGCATAAACTCAAAACCCGCATCCACCTTCGCCCTGGCGTGAGCCATGACGCCCGGCTCTTCCCCGAAAGTCTTATCCGCCGTACCGGGGCCAAACATGTCCTGCCCTGTGGCGCAAAGGTTATGCCACCAGGCCATGGCGAACGGAAGGTGTTCCTTCATTGTCTTTCCCAAGATCCTCCGCTCTGGATCGTAAAACTTAAAGGCATGGGGATTGAGGGACGCTGGGCCCTCATAGGCTACTTTGGGCAGTTTTGCGAAAATTTCAGGCATGGCGGGTTCCTCCTTTATCATAATGGGCGTACAGGTACTATTGATCCGTATGCTCGGACACACTAAAGCACACACGAAATATTCCTCCGGGTTTCAAGGCTATTCCTCCAGATTCTCTAAAATGCGGATCTGATTTTCCATAATGATTTTTTCACTGGCTGGCGCTCCGGACAAAATTAGATCCTTCGCCGCGTGAATGGCCAAATGCCCTTGCCGGAAGGGCTGCTGGCAGACCACTCCCTTAAGCAATCCCTTTTGCATCATTCCGCGGGTGGCGGGTATGTTGTCAAAAGCGAACAAGCGGATTCTCCGATCCATCTTCATGTCGATGATTGCTTCACATACACCTGTTAAGCCCGCCGCGATTAGCATCAGGGTATCGATCAGGGGGTTGGCTCTGATCATGGCCCGGGTGGCCGCGTAGGCGCTCTCATCGTCATCCTCGGCGCTTATGCGGGCTACGATGCCGATGTAGGGCGCGACACTTTGCAGATGGCTTTCAAAACCATGCAGGCGCTGCCGATGCCCTTGCACGGTTTCCACCCCCGTGAGAATGCCCAGCTGCGCTTTATGCTGGATGACCATGTGCATTAGGCCCGCCGCGGCACGGCCTCCCCCTTCATAATCGCTGCCTACATAGCAGCGCCGACGGCTTCCCTCCAAGTCGGAATTCACGGTAACCGTGGGGATATCCCTTTCCGCCAGCTTCGCTACTTTTTCCAGAATGGCGGGGTTATCAATGGGATGCAGCACCAGGGCTGAAATCACTTCTTCCAGCTCGTTGATCAATGCCAGCTGTCTTTCCGGGTTATATCCCCGCATAAGGGCCAGCTTCAAGGTTATGCCGAAATCCGCCAGCTCCGCTTCCGCGCTGGTAATCCCTGCCAACACCTCATCAAAAAAGGGATTGCCCCTGCTGGACAGCACTACGCCAACCACCGGTGCGTCCTTGCGGATTGCCAAAGCCCGAGCCGCAATGTTCTTTGTATAGCCGGCTTTTTCCAAAGCTGCCAGCACCCGTGCTTCCGTATCCGGATGCACCTTGCCCCGGCCGTTGATAACCCGATCCACCGTAGCGGCGGAAACGCCGCATTGAGCCGCTATCTCTCGAATAGTCATGGATTTCTCCCGCTTATGATCAACTAATAGTATCACTCCGCTAAATCCCTGTCAACGTTTCAGGAAAAAAATGTGTGCGCACACATCAAGGCTTGTACGCGGTTATTCCGGTTTCGCTTTTGTATTGGCATAGGCAGCAAAATAATGGTATACTAGTATGGATATACAGGCTCGCAACCGTGATAAGGAGGTCCACGATGAGCGCATGGGCGAACATCAAAAAAAACGCAACTATCCCGAACGTGCTGTCACTCGCCCGTCTCCTGCTGGTACCGGTTTATGTCGTTTTATTTTTAAAGGGGCGTAAGGACGCCGCGCTGGCCGTGTTCCTGGCGGCTTGTATAACGGATATGCTGGACGGTTTCCTGGCCCGTAAGCTACATCAAATTACAAATTTCGGAAAGCTTGTTGATCCGTTTGCGGACAAGGTCATGGTGCTCACCACTATGTTCAGCTTGGCTTTTGGCAACGCCCGGATTCCCGCTGTGATTCCCTGGCCGGCCGTTTTCATCCTGCTGCTGAAGGAGTGTGTGATGGTGGTGGGCGGCCTGGTCATGCTAAAACATGGCATCGTTGTTCACAGCAGTATGATCGGCAAGGTAGCCCATGCTATTTTCACCATCGCCCTGGCAGCCTCTTTTTTTCATGATATGCTCTCCGCCGCGTTTCCAGACTGGCCCATGAACCCGGCTTTAATGCTCGTCTGGCTGGCGGTTGCGCTTACCCTTTGCGCGCTGGTCTTTTACGTCCTTCGCAGCATTCAAAAGGCGCGTGCTAAGGGCATCCTATGAGAGGGGGAGCGCCGTGCAAGATCCCATACTGATTGTTGGGTATGACTTTGCCCTCGCCGGGTTCATCGCCCGTTCCCTTCGGCTGCAGCAGGTCTACGCCCGCCAACTTCCCGGAGAGGTCTCCGTTCAGGAATTGCTTCGCCAAAAACCCAGCGGAATCATTCTGGCCATGGAGCAGCGGTCCGACGCCTCCATTGCGCTGCCTGATCCCTCAATTTGGGAAGCGGGGATCCCGGTACTGGCCCTTGGAAAGCTAGCCGTGGCTTTGACCGTTTACTTTGGCGGAGCGGCTCTGGAGCTCTTGCCTCCCTCTCACGCTATCACACTGGGGTTATCGGAAAGCCCGTTATTTGCAGGTATCATAGGCGGAGAACGGATTCTGCACGATTTAACCTGCCTTTCCCTACCGGAAGCGCTCATGCCTCTCGCCACCGCCACGGAGAGGCCCATCGGCTTTCAACATCCGTCCTTCCCGCTCTACGGACTGCAATACCCCATTGAACACAACGACCTGGACGCAGCCCGGCTTCTGTTCAACTTCGCAACACGTATTTGCGGAGGATCGGCGGACTGGGATGAACATCGCGTGATCCAACAAACCGTGGAAAAAATTCGCTTTGCAGTGGGTGAGGGCAGAGCGCTCTGCGCTGTGTCCGGCGGCGTAGACAGCATTGTATGCGCAAAGCTGGCACACATGGCCATAGGAGATAATCTCAGCTGTATTTTTGTGGACACAGGCCTTTTGCGTCAGGGAGACGCGGAGGCGGTGATGAGCGTTTGCGGAGAGCATCTTCATATCCCCGTGGTACGGGTGGACGCACAGGATACATTTTTACACGCCATGGCAGGGGTAACAACCCCCGCGGACAAGGAGCGGATTACCGTCTCCCTGCTGCGGCAGATTTTTCACCGGCAGATGGCGGAGGATTCTAACCTGAAAACCCTTTTATTAGGCGCCAATTTCAATGATACCCTTCACGAGCTCCATCTCCGATCCGAAGCCAACGGAAACACACCGGCGGACTCCGGCTGTACAATCCTGGAACCTATCAGCGACCTGTACAAAGAAGACGTGCGCAGGCTGGGCACGGCGCTGGCACTGCCCGCCGATGTGGTCAACCAGCAGCCCTTTCCGGCCAGCGGCCTGGCGCTTCGCATCGTAGGCGAGGTAACTACGCAGCGTTTGGCTCTGCTTCGCGCCGCGGACGCATTGTTCGTGGAGGAAGCGAACGCTGGCGGATATGAAAAGCGCCTTTGGAAATATCATGCCACACTGCTGGAGGCGCCCGAGGAACCCGGCTACGCGGTCGTGCTGCGGGCTCTTCAGGCAACCCAAGGCAACGCGTATGCAGCCAGGCTTCCCTTTGATATGCTGGAGCGGGTTACCACCCGGATTCGCACACAAATACCGGAGGTCCTCCGGGTCGTTTACGACCTGACGCCCAACATGGATTACAATGATTTAGAATAGGCGGGACAGAACGATGCTGATATGCGATACCCACGCGGATACCCTCTACGCCATGCAGAATCCGGATCGTGCGCTGCCTCTTCACATCACCAAGAAACGCCTGACGACCGCGCCTGGGCCATGGGTTCAGGCGTTTGCGCTGTTTACAGGCCTGCATGGCCTGTCCCATGACCCCGGTTTGATTCAGCGAGAGCTGGACGTGCTGGATCAACTCAAGGCTGACGGCTTTCATCAAATCACAAAAATCAATGATGCGCTGGTCGGCGTGCCCAATGTACTGCTCACTGTGGAAGGCGGAGAGGTATTCCATGGCGGGACGGAGCGGGTGGATCATTTCGCAAGCCTGGGTGTCCGGATAGCCGCCATTGTATGGAATCACGAAAACCTACTAGCATACCCCGCGGTGGCGGGAGATCAACGAGGCCTTACGCCCTACGGGGTTTCCGTCATAAAGCGTATGCACGCCCTGGGGATGGCGGTGGACGTTTCCCACCTAAACCCGGCGGGAGTAGCGGATGTGCTGGCCCTGGGCGGAGCCCCTCCAATCGCTTCCCATAGCTGTTCCCATTCCCTTTGCCCTCATCCCCGCAATGTAACGGATGATCAGCTCCGCGCTCTGTTTGCAGCCGGCGGCTTTGTGGGCGTCAACTTTAATCCGCCCTTCTTGGATTCCTCCGGTTGCTGCGGCCGGGATCGGGTAATCGACCACCTGGCCCATTTCTGCGCGCTGGGCGGCGAAGCCCAGGTGGGTTTCGGCTCGGATTTCGACGGTATTGAAACGCATCCGGCAGGGCTTCGTCACCCGGGGGATGTGCCCGCTCTGCTACAGCGCATGGAAGAACGGGGTTTTGGCCCCGCGTTGGTGCGGGCGATCGCCGGGCAAAACTTCGCTGATTATTTAAAACGGGTTACCGGGTTCGCGACGGCAGGACCGTTTTCCTTGACACTCCATAAGTGAAATGCTATGCTGTCCTACAAGCTGCACGCCATTCTCCGGCGTGGGGCGAATATGATCCATGATAAAGGAGGTCGTATCGGATGTTGGGAAATACAGAGCAGCTAAAGCTGATTGCCATGCGAATTAAGGATTTACGTGACATCGCGGGCATGAGTGCGCAAGAAGTAGCGGAAAAAACCGATATTGACCTCGCCGAATACGAGGCCTACGAAACCGGCGCCAGGGATTTTTCCTTCTCCCACCTGTTCAATATCGCAGAAGCCCTTGGCGTGGATATCAGCGATCTGCTGACCGGAGAAAGCCCGAAGCTCCACGGTTATGTTCTGACCAGGGCCGGACAGGGGCTGCAGTTTCAGCGCCGCCAGCAGTACGAATACCATCACTTGGCTTATAACTTCAGGGATAAGCTTTCCGAACCTTTTATCGTCACCGTCCGCCAGGATAATCCCGGCGCCGCCAAACAAGCCCACAGCCATGAGGGGCAGGAGTTTGACTATGTGCTGGAAGGCACGCTTAAAATGAATCTTGCCGGTAATGAGCTGTATCTGAAACCCGGCGACAGCGTCTATTACAACAGTTCCCTTCCCCACGCCATGTACGCTCTGGAGGCGGACTGCCGCTTCATTGCCGTGGTGGTGAAGGAAGGTGGGAAGACATGATGAAGCCCCTTTTTCTGGAATACCTGGATTGCCCGACCGAATATACCACATACGATGATTTCAACAAGAAATTCCGTATCCGCAAACCGGACCGCTTCAACTTCGCCTATGACGTGGCGGACCGCATTGCAGAAACCGAACCCGACCGACTGGCGGTATTGTGGACGGATGAAAACGGGAACTGTGTTCGTTATCTCTTCGGAGCTTTAAAGGAGGAGAGCGACAGGGCCGCGCATTGGTTCACGTCCCACGGCATCGCCAAGGGCGATAAGGTGATGCTGGTGTTGCGGCGCCATCTGGAATTCTGGCCTATCCTGATGGCGCTGCACAAAATCGGCGCGGTAGCCGTACCCGCCACCCACCTGCTGACGGAAAAGGACGTTGTCTATCGAGTGAACGCGGCGGGAATTAAAATGATCGTGGCCACACACAGGAGCGAGGCTCTCCTGCAGGCCGTCCAGTCAGCCCAAAAAAATTGCCCCTCCCTCCAAACCCTGGCTGTGCTGAAAGGCAACCTGGAAGGTTTTTTCAGCTACGAGCAGGAAATACCCGGCTGTTCCCTCTCTTGGGACAAGCCAACGGGCGAGGCTTATCCGTGCAACGAGGACCTTTTACTGCTGTATTTTACAAGCGGCACTACAGGTATGCCCAAGATGGTGGCTCACAATCACTTCTATCCCCTGGCCCACATCGTCACTGCCCTGTATTGGCAGCAATGCCAGGATGGAGGGCTGCACTTAACCATCAGCGAAACCGGGTGGGCTAAAAGTGTTTGGGGCAAGCTCTACGGCCAATGGCTGGGTGGCTGCGCGGTATTCGTATATGAGTTTGACCGCTTCCTGGCCCGGGATATCCTGCGGCAGATCGCGGATCACGGCGTTACCAGCTTCTGTGCGCCTCCCACCATGTACCGCTACATCCTGCAGGAAAATTTCGCAGGGTACGATCTGAGCAAACTTGCCCATTGCGTGGTGGCCGGGGAACCTCTCAACCCGGATATGGCCGCCGAATGGATGAAGCGGACAGGCGTCCCCCTGCTGGAATGTTTTGGACAGACAGAACTGGTGGTGACCCTGGCCACATTCCCCTTTATGAAGGTATGCCCCGGTAGTATGGGCAAACCCTCCCCTCTATTTGACGTGGACTTGGCGGACGAAAATGGAAAGAGCTGCCCGACCGGCGTCACCGGGGAGATCGTTATCCGCGCCACGCCGGAAAACCGGCCTATTGGCATGTTCAGCGGCTATTACCAGGACGGGTCACGCACAGCCTCCGTCTGGAGCGATGGCATATATCACACCGGCGATGTGGCTTGGCGGGATGAATGGGGCTATTATTGGTATGTGGGCCGTTCCGACGACGTAATCAAATCCAGCGGCTACAGGATAGGGCCCTTTGAGGTGGAAAGCGCCCTGCTGGAGCACCCCGCCGTGCTGGAAACCGCCATCACGGGCGCTCCGGACGAACTGCGGGGCCAGGTGGTGAAAGCCACCATCGTGCTTAAACCCGGCTTCCTGGCTAGCGACGATCTGAAAAAGGAGCTGCAGGAGCATGTGAAGCGAACCACGGCGCCTTACAAATATCCGCGCATCATCGAGTTTGTCAGTGAACTGCCAAAAACCATCAGCGGTAAAATCCGCCGGGTGGAACTGCGGCAAAAGGCGGAACAATCGGGCCGTTAAAACCGGGAGGATTGCTTATTGAAGAAAGAGCGCGTAACAACAAAAGGATCTATCGTTCTTTCATTGCTGCTGACGGCCGCATTGACCGCCGCCTTTTTTCCATCGAGCGCCTCCGCCAAGAAACTGGAAAAGTGGCTGGAAGGTTTTCAATCCGGCGAAAACTGGTTTGGCGAGAATTTCTCTTATGACATCACGGATTCGCCAACCTGTTGGGAACTGCTGCAAAGACCCGTTACCGTGCTGAACGTGGGCGAACGGGAAGTAGTGTATCCCCTGAAGGAGCCCGGCGGCAAGGCTGTAAACAAAGACAAGCTGGGCGGCTGCATCGCGGGCGCCACAGCGGCCGTGCATGTGTTGGGGGAGGATGAAAACGGCTGGACGCTCATTGAAGGCCTGGATGGATACGACCGCCTGATTCGCGGATATGTAAGAACCAAGCTGCTCAAAACCGTCAACCCCAACGAAAAGTATGGGATCATCATCGATAAGCTTTATCAGCGGCTTTACCTGTTCATTGATGGGACGTTGTTCAGCGAGTGCAGTGTTTCCACCGGTATTCCCACCGACGACGAGCCCTATAATGAGACCGCTTCCGGCGAATACCTGATCTCAAGCTGGGTGGGAGCCTTTACCAATGAAGACCTGATCTGTGAAAAAGCCCTTCGCTTCAACAACGGGGATCTTCTGCACGAGGTCCCGTACCAGATTTTAGCGGACGGAACCAAGCGCTATTCCAAATTCGAAGAACGCCTTGGCCAGAAGGCCAGCCACGGCTGCATTCGGGTGGCGCGTATTCCCAATGCCGAAAACGTCTGCCAAACCTGGCTATGGAACAACTTGAAGAAAAATACCAAGGTGATCATCTGGGATGACGACGGTCGGAAGCTGCCCTATCCCGCTGGCGGCACTCCCCTGTATTACAACCCGCAGGGCGGCCAATACTACCATGCGGATGCCGAGTGCAACGGCGTGAAGGTAAAATATCGCCCGCTTACTGCATTCACATACGGGGAGCTGGAAGAGAAGCCGTACCAAAAGCTTGGCCCTTGCCCCTTCTGCGTCCCGGTAAAGCGCATCGGTTGGATTGATGAGTTCAATAAAAAGCGCGGGTTTGTTCCGGAGCCGGACGCCCTCGAATCATTGGAGGGGGCTGTTTACCGCGAAGAGGGACCTGCGCCGCCGCCCGTAGAAATTGTGATTATATCACCCCAGAGCTAACGCCCTGGAGGCCATCGAACGGCCGCCCCCGGTTCGCTCCTCATCAAAAAGAAGGCGCAGGGCGGCTTATGGAGAGAAGCCATGCAAAGAGTACGCCCCAGACGCCGCCGCGCCCGCGCCATCTTTACGCTCCTCGGGATTTTATTGTTGCTGTGCGCCGTCATTTACGGCGTAACCACCTTGCTGGCTCCCACGCCGGAATCCATCATCACCGCGAACAAACTGCCCTGTCCTTATAATGATTTCATCAAACCCTTTGGACCCAACGTATTGTATTATGACGGGGCCAGCATCCACTGCATGTCCGACAGAGGCTCGGTACGCTGGTCCTTTCAGATAGGCTCCAACGCGGGATATGACTGTGACGACCGGGCCATTGTGGCTTGGGCAGGCAACACCGTCTACATCCTGAACCAAAACGGCAACTCCACCTACAATGATAACCTGGGCGACGTTATTCAGTTTGCCCGGATCGGCAGACAGTATGTGGCGGCCATCATCGGTGAGACAACCAACCCGCGCCTGGTGGTAAAGGATCTCTCGGGCGCGCACATGGACGAGGAGGCGGACGCCTATCGGGATCTGATCCTTCTGGATGTAGGTTTCTACGGCAAAAACGGGGAGTACATGTGGACGCTGGCCCTCGATGTTTTCGGCACGGCTGCCAACACCATCCTCAACACGTTTGAGGTGGGCAAAATGAACACCGGCGAGGTCAGTCTGGGAGATAATATCGTTTACAGCATCCTCTATGAAAACGGCAAGCTGCGCGTCATCAGCACCCGTAAAATGTACTCCTTCAATTACAGAGGCACGGAGGATGTCTCCCAAAGCGTGTTGGTATACGGATGGAAGCTGATTGGCTATGAACCTTCCGTCCGGGGCGATATACGGATGCTCTTCGCGCCCACCACCCAGACCGACAATCAGTTTGACATCCGGGAACTGCGGCTGATCAACGGGCAGAACGATAAGCGCTATAGCCTGCCCGATACATGCTTGGGCGCCACCATCTGGAACAGTACCCTCTACGCCGTGTCCAAAACGCAGTTGTTCCGGGCGGGGCCAAACGCCAGCCGCTTTATCACGTACAGCCTGCCTTTGGACAAGCCTGTCACCCGCTTCATCGGCACCCTGAACAGCGGAAACGTATTGCTGGTATGCGGAGAAGACGTATATGCGGTAACCCTGCCCTCATCTTAGAGGGAATGCTTCAACCCTCTCCCACCCGTCTGGAAGCTGGAAGTTCGGTTAGGAGGACTCATGAATATCATTGATTTCATAGTCATTGGCATCGTTGGACTGTGCATGCTCTTTGGATTTTACCGCGGATTCATTCAAACCGTGCTCAACTTAGGCAGCTGCCTGATATCGCTCATCGGTTCGTTTTTCATCTTCCCCTCCATCGCGGACGCAATCAGCAGCAACACGGACATCACCCGCACAATCGCTTCCTATACGGATTCCGCCAACCTTTTGGGTGATTTAGATCTAAGCAGCCAGGCCGTCAGCAACCTGTCCGGAGCCGGAATCACCGCCATTGTGGAAAAAGCCGGTCTTCCCGCTCCTGTGAGCACGCTCCTTACCCATAACTTGGATAAGCAGGTTTTTAGCCCACTGGGCGATCTGGCCACCAACGTAGGCCATTATGTAAACCAAACCATTTTATCCGTCAGCATTAACGTGCTTTCGTTCCTGGTTTGTTTCGCGATCTGTTTTCTGATACTGACAATCCTCGTGAACATGCTGCGGGCCGTGTTTCGCTTCCCTGTGCTAAAGCAGCTGGACTGGCTGGCCGGCGGCGCCTTTGGTTTTCTGCTGGGCGCAGCCCTCTGTTTTGTTGTATTTGTGGCCATGCCCGTTTTGGAAAGCGTTATTCCTCTGCCGCAATTCCGCGAAATGATTGAAGCCAGTTCCCTGGCCAAGCTTTTTGAAAATGGAAACCTTCTGCTGTCCATTATGAACCGGCGATTGTAAAAACGGGAATCAGGGGTATCACGGGCGCCTCCAAAACCGGGAAACCTAACGCTCCGAATGATTTCTTTTTTCCTTCCCATATGCCACAATCGCCCTGGCTGCCGCGGCATTCATGCCCTGCACAGCAGCGAGTTCCTCTTGCCCGGCGGTAAAAATCGCCTTCACATTCCCAAAATGGCGCAGCAACTCTATCTGGCGCTTGGGCCCTACGCCGGGGATGGCCTGCAGTTCACTTCTCAGGCTGCTTTTTGTCCGCAGCGCCCGGTGATGCGTGATGCCGAAGCGGTGGACCTCGTCCCGCACATGCTGGATCAAATGGAGCCCGTCCGAATGCTTGCCAAGCCGGATGGGTTCTTCTAAATCAGGCAGAAAAATTTCCTCAAAGCGTTTTGCCAGGCCGAACATAGGCACGTCGGCTCCTGCGGCAAGCATGGCCCGGCGGGCATAGGCCAGCTGCTCCGGCCCGCCGTCAATCAACACCAAATCCGGCAGCTTGCTGAAGCGGCCCTCTTCCACAGGCAGTCCTTCTTCCTCCCGCTCCCGCCTCTCCTGCAGGCCGTGGGCGAAACGCCTGCCCACCGCCTCCCCAATGCTTGCGAAATCATTGGCTCCTACCACTGTTTTGATCCGAAAATGCCGGTAAGCTTTCTTGACGGGTTCGCCGTTTTCAAATACCACCATAGCCGCTACAGACTGGTCTCCCTGGGTGTTTGAAATATCATAGCCCTCAATGCGCAGGGGTAACCCATGAAGGCCCAGCGCCCCCTGCAACTCCCGCAGAGCTCCGGTGGTGCGGCGAAACCGCGTCTGCTTGATCGTACTGTGCTTTTGTATGGCATCGCAGGCGTTTTTATGGCAAAGCCGCATCAAATCACGCTTAGTACCCCGTTTGGGGCTTGCAAACACCAGGTTTCCGCCTTTCTTGGACCTCAGCCATTGCTGCAGCACCTCCCAGTCCTCCGGCAGCCATTCCACCAGAATCTCATGAGGAATCAGATGCTCGTCGTCATAATACTGGGTGATAAAGCCAGCCGTCAGTTCGGAAAGATCCTCCTGCCCGTAATGATCCATCACAAAACTTCGGCTGCCCTCGATTTTACCACGTCGGATATGCGTGATCTGCACCAGGGCATCCTCTTGGTCCGCCACGGCGGCAATCAGGTCCTGATCCGCGTCCCGGGTTTGGATGGCTCTTTGTTTTTCCATCATCCTGCGGATGTCGGCGATCTTATCCCTCAGTACGGCGGCCTGTTCAAATTCCATCCGCAGGGAGTGCCCTTCCATCTGCTCCGTCAACTCCTGTAGCAGACGGCGGGTATCGCCTCCCAAAAAAGCCACCACTCCCCGTAAAATATGAGCATACTCATCACGGGTAACCTTCTCCGCGCAGGGAGCGAGGCATTGGCCGATCTGGTAATGAACACAGGGACGGCCCGGTTTTTTTAAAGGCAGCGATAGATTGCAGCAGCGCAAAGGAAAAAAACGGCGCACCTCATCCAGAATCTGGCGGATGCCTGTAGCTCCAAAGTAAGGGCCGAAATACTTCGCCCCGTCCCTGGGGTCGATAGACCGGGCCACAGCAAGCCGTGGAAACGCTTCCGACGGCTCCAGCCGAAGGTACGGGTAGTGCTTGTCGTCCTTAAGCAGGATGTTATAAAAAGGCCTGTGCTTCTTTATGAGATTGCATTCCAGCGTGAGGGCCTCAAAGTTGGTATCGCACAGTATGATATCAAAATCATCTATTTCCTGCACCATCCAGCGTACTTTCGC
>WRHG01000020.1 GCA_009783365.1 Clostridia bacterium
AGTGCTTCTCAAAGATGGGCAATATATACGTCTCGGCGTAGTCCATGCACCAGATTGCGATGGTAGCTTTGCTCTGTGTGCCTATCAACCGCATGAGGGACACGATATAAGGCGAGTCCGCCGCACCCAACATTTTTCTTAGCTTTGGTATTGTAATCCCTTCCTTCAGGTTGCAATCCTTTCCCGTATCGTAACACGGATGGCATCGCCGGGTTGTTTCCCGATTTTTGTACGGATGTCCTTGCGTATACCGAGGATATAGCACACCGAACCATCCGGGTTTTTCGCGCCCATATTGACGATGCTGCCGTCGTAAGGCTCGCCGTCGAAGGTAGCGTGAACGCTGACGCGT
Source organism: Clostridia bacterium (assembly GCA_009783365.1). The sequence goes on from WRHG01000020.1 coordinate 353, forward strand.
CCCTTGCCGAACTCCGTTCGAAGATCATAAGGAAACGGCACATAAGCGCCGCCTTTTCCGATATCAGAGAGTCTTATTACCGCGTCATATTCATAGATTTTTTCGTTCTTATAACAATATGTACAATAAACGCTATCACTCCCATCTTTTTCTTTTGCGATGAATTCTTTGTGTTGTCCGTCAAAGACCATGCCGCAGCTTTGGCATTGCGGATTTTTTCCCATTGAGAATTCCTCCTTTTGGCAATATCGGGATAACGGATCCTATTCGTAAAGCGGACGTCCCTTATTTGAGATTTTTGATATCCTCAGCCGTGAAAAGATTGCCCTGGCGCAGACCGGAATATGACCCTGCCGTTTTAAAGCGATTTTCAAGCCAACCATTGTATTGTGTTTTTGCCGCCGGCAGTGACGACTCGCAAACAAGGCAAGGCATCTAGCCATCCGACTTGTACCCGTCAAAGGCAAATTACCACCCTCTGCACGGATTCTATTGTAACTTATTTGGCAAGATATGCAAAGATATAACGATAATTATCCCTCAAGACCGTATCATCCTTACCTGCGACGGAATGGCATGGCACAGGGTAAATGTTTCAGAAATCCCCGAAAACATCCCTCTTTTCTTCCTCCCCTCCGCCGCTCCAGGGATGAACCCAACTGAACAAATACGATGATACAGCCAAGCAATTGACATCCTCACTGGTATGCCGGAGTTTCATGGCGATGTGCCCGGCATGGAGCGGCGCAATACGACTCCAAATGCGCATTCTGTCGCGTTTCGTTGAGAAGATTCAACTCTTTCCGCCCCGCACACCCTCCGTACATCGCCACCTCGGTTTTCGCGCCAAACATAATCCCTTCATTTTCTATCCCCGCACAATCGAACGAACCCTCGCCTCAGGCTGGCTTTTTTTTCTATTCAATGCTATACTTTTTTACGAAAGCGAACGATCAATCCGTTCACTCACAGCAAGGAGGCAGGACCCTTCATGGAATGCCCCACCACCAAACAACCGAGGGATTACTTCCCTTCAAAGCGTCTGTTGGCTTGGCTTTGCGTATTGATGCTCGCCTTTAGCACTCTGCCCATCTATATTATATCCTTTTATAATCACCCCTATTTTGACGACTACAACTTTTCAAAAAACGTTCACGCCTCCTGGCAGGAAAGTCGCAGCCTTCCGGCGGCGCTTCAGGCAGCCTGGGAGAGCGCTCGAATGACCCGCGAAACCTGGCAGGGTACCTATACGGGAACATTGCTCAGTAACGTCCAGCCGGGGGTTTTTTCCGAAAGCTTGTACTTTCTTACTACGTTTTTCCTGCTGACGGCTTTTTTATTCTGCCTCGGCTTTTTCCTGAAAGCGGTTTTCGCGGATGCGCTGGGACTGGGCGGACTCTCCCTTGTGATTCTTATCTCTTTGGTGCTGATGCTGATGGTGCAGTTCCTGCCCGCTCCGGACGAGGCGTTCTTCTGGTTTAACGGCGGCGTGGGCAATACGTTTATCTACTCAATTCTGGCGTTGAGCCTGGGGCTGTGCGTAAAATTGTGGCGTTGTGAAAGCCGGGCGAAACAAGCGTTTTTGTTGATTGCCCTTGTTATTTGCATGGTTTTATTGGGGGGCGGCAGCTATGGGGGCGGCGTGTTCGGCCTGCTGTTATTCACGCTGCTGGTGGGATTCGCCTTTGCAAAAAAATGCCGGAAACGCTGGTTCTTCGCGGGCTTGTTAGCGGTGTTCCTGGCTTGCTTTTTATACAGCGTATCCGCACCGGGAAACGCCCGGCGAGCCGCCATCATTGGAAGTTCATCTTCCTTTCCGAAAGCCGTCATACAGTCCTTATACTACGGAACAGCCATGGCGGGAAGCCTCGTCCGCCTGCCCTTGCTGGCGGCAACGGCGATGCTGGTCCCTTATTTCGCCAGCGCCGCAAAGGCCAGCTCCTTTCGCTTTTCCCACCCCTTACTGTTGCTAGCGGGCAGTTTGTGCCTGTATTGCGCGCAATTCGCCCCAACACTGTACGCGGGCGTGTTCCTTGGCGGCGGGCGAACCGTGAATACGTATTATCAGAGCTTCGTGGCGATGTGGTTTTTATTGGCCTACTACCATACGGGTTTTTGGGTTCGCCGGATAGAAGAAAGGCAGGATTGCAAGGGTTCATACAACGTCCTGAAAGCGCCTCCTGTTCGGGCGAAACGGGGTTTCCTATTGGCCTCCGCAGCGATGCTCCTGATAGGCTGCCTTGCATACAAACGGCCACAGGATGCTACCTTTGGCCCTCAAAACATGGCCGGAGGCAGCGCCGCCTACTCCCTTCTAAAAGGCGAGGCCCAGCAATATCACCGGGAAATGATGGACCGAGAAATCCTTTTTCGGGATCCGGCCCGGAAGGAAATCATACTGGAACCCCTTTCCATCGTACCTGGGATCTTTATGCAGGATTTGCTGGTTCCGGACACGGCTGACGATATACAGCCCGTCCTATGCGCATACTATGGAAAAGACGCCGTCAACCTAGCGGGAGAGGGGGTCCGCTGATGGCAAAAAAACGCTTCCTCCCGCAAGACATTTCGTTAACCCATAAGCAAATCGCCCGGCTCTGCGCCACGCTGCTGGCGCTGAGCCTCCTGCCCCTATACGGCATATCTTTTTTCAACCATCCCTATTATGACGATTTCGGCTTTTCCATCCTTACCCACGCAGCCTGGCGGGATACCGGAAACGCGGGCGCGGTGATTATGGCGGCCTGGCGCAATACGGTTGGCATCCGGCAGACCTGGCAAGGCATGTATACGCCGTCCTTTTTATCCGCACTGCAGCCGGGCCTCTTCGGCGAAGGGTATTATTGGATCGCCACGTTCCTGCTGTTAAGCGGCCTGCTGGCCTCCACGCTGTTTTTTGTCTGGCAGATTCTGTATAAAGTATTAGGCGCGGGCAGGGCCGCCACCTTGGCGGCATGGTGCTGCCTGGCATTTTTGCTTGTGCAGTTCACGCCAGCCCCGGACGAGGCTTTCTACTGGTACAACGGCGGAGTCGGCTATACGCTGATGTGGTGCCTGCTGCTGCTTAGTTCCGCCGTATGGCTCCTGTTCCACCGCCTGGACAGCCGGGCCGGCCGGGGCAAGCGCGCGGCTCTTTACCTGCTGCTGCTACTGCTGCTGGCCCTGTCCGGCGGCGCGGGGTATTCGCTGCTGCTTTTTTACAGCGCTGGCTTCCTGCTGTTTACGAGCTATGCGTTTGTGCGGAAACATCCCAGGAAATGGGCGCATCTTTTTGCCTTACTTCTCTTTTTAGGATGCTTCGCCTTTAACATGGCCGCCCCCGGCAACGCTGTACGGGCAAAAACCCTTCACGGCGGCTTGAGCATTCCCATGGCCATCGCCCAATCCCTCTATTTCGGCTTCGCCCTCATCGGGCACTGGTTCACCCTGCCTATCGCAGCCTTACTCATTCTGCTGGCGGCGCTGCTGTTCCCCACTCTGCGGGCAAGCCGTTTTTCCTTCGCCCGGCCCGGTTGGATCACCTTGCTGTGCGGATGCCTGTTTTGCACCCAACTGACAGCCACACTCTTTACCGGCAACTACCTGGGTGACGGTCGCGTTTTTAATATATACTACGATACCTATGTACTGATGATGGGCTTTTTGGCCCTATACTGGACCGGCTGGGTTCAGCGGAAGGGGTGGAGCGGGTTTTCCCGGGCAACCAGCGCTCCGGCTCTCGACCATTCGGTAAGAATCAAGGGCTCAGTATTGGCGGCGGCCGCCCTGCTGCTGCTGTGGGGCATCGTCAGCTACCGGCCGGATGGGGCGGAAAGCTATGGCCCGCAAAATATGACATCGGGAAGCGCGGCGCTTTCCCTGCTGCGGGGTGAGGCAGCCGGCTATGACCGGCAAATGAGAGAGCGGCATGCGTTGCTGAACGATGCTGCCCGGCCGGAAGTGGTTCTGAGCCCTGCCACGGGCATTCCAAAGGTATTTGTCCGCGACATACTCCGCGGCGGTTCACGGGAATACGTTTGTTATCTTTACGCTGAGTACTATAACAAGGCTTCCGTCACCGTGGCGGAGGACGCGCTGAAGGAGTGAGTTCATGCTGCTGCCAGAAAAAAACGCTCTGATTACCGGTTGCGCCCGCGGCATCGGGGCTGCCCTGCTTCAGGTTTTCGCAGAGGAAGGGGCCAATATATGGGCTTTTGCCCGCGTTGGCGACGAGGCGTTTGAGGCCAGGTGCCAAGCGCTCTCTATGGCTCATGGCGTATGGGTGAAGCCCGTCTATGCCGAACTTACGGACCAACACGCACGCAAGGCGGCTTTTTCACGGGTCATGGAAGATAAACAGCCCCTTCACATCCTGGTGAACAACGCGGGCATAATGGGAGAGGATAAGCTGTTCCAAATGACCGGCGAAGACGAAATGCGCGCTGTTTTCGACGTTAATTTCTTCGCCCTTTTGGAGGTAAGCCGCTTCGCAACCCGGCTGATGGCCCGCCACAGGCAAGGGGCTGTGGTGAACATCGCCAGCGTGGCCGGTATCAATGGGGACAGCCGCATCGACTATTCCGCAAGCAAGGCCGCCGTGATCGCCGCCACAAAAAAGATGGCGCGGGAAATGGCCGGCTTGGGTATCCGGATCAACGCCCTGGCTCCGGGTCTGACGGATACGGAACTGGTGGCCGGCCTTTCGGAAAAGGCGGAACAGGAAACCTTATCGGCCATTTTGCTGGGGCGCAAGGGTGATCCCCGAGAAGTGGCCCAAGTGGCGGCTTTCTTGGCCAGTGATCGGGCCGGCTTCGTTACTGGACAAGTCTGGCGGGTAGATGGCGGGGCTCCCTGATCAAACATAGGAGAGATTGACATGAATAATCTGGAAAAGTATACCCGTGCCTTTATGGATGCCCTTGAGGTTTCCGCTGCGGACGCGTCCTCCCTGGTGTACGGTGAAAGCGCCGCGTGGGACAGCGTGGGACATATGGCACTGGTCGCCAAACTGGAGGATCAATTTGACATCATGATGGAGATGGATGACATAGTGGATTTAAGCTCGTTTAATAAAGGGAAGGAGATTCTGCGCAAATATGCTGTGGAATTTTAGCCGTTTCGGAGACAGCCTGGCCGTGGTCGATGAGTACGGCCAACGCCTGACGTACGCCCAACTATCCGAGGAAAGCCGCGCCCTTTGCGCAGCGGCCGGAGGGCGTTGCCTGGTAATGCAGCTTTGCCAGAACACGATGGGCAGCTTGCTGGGGTACGCGGGCTTTCTGGAGGGAGGCATCGCGCCCGCCCTGCTCGGCGCGGACATAAACAGAGAAGCTTTCCAAGCCCTTTACCAGGCTTATACCCCCAAATTTATATGGGCGCCCGTGGCATTTAAACATCCCGGCTGTCTGCCGGTATATAAGCGCTTTGGATATCATCTGCTGCGCACGGCCTTTTCGGGTGATTTATCCCTCCATCCGGATCTGGCCCTGCTGCTCACTACCAGCGGTTCCACTGGCAGCCCGAAATTTGTGCGCCAGAGTTATGCCAACATCCGCGCCAATACGGACAGCATCGTAGAATACCTCGCCTTGACCGAAGCCGAAAGGCCCATCACCACCCTACCCATGCACTACACCTACGGGCTAAGCATCATTAACACCCATTTGGATGTGGGAGCGTCGCTCCTGCTGACGGACAAAGGGATCGCCCAGAAGGATTTCTGGCGGTTCTTCCGGGAGGAGGCCGCCACCAGCTTTGGCGGAGTGCCTTACACTTTTGAAATGCTGGACCAAATGCGCTTCACACGCATGGAGCTTCCAAGCCTCACAACCATGACCCAGGCGGGAGGAAAGCTGTTGCCCGCACTGCATCAGAAGCTGGCGGAATGGTGCCTGCAGACCGGGCGGAAGTTCATCGTAATGTACGGCCAGTGCGAAGCAACGGCCCGCATGGCCTATCTGCCTTGGGAACAAAGCCTTACAAAGACCGGAGCAATGGGCGTCGCAATCCCCGGGGGCCGGTTTGAACTCGTGGATGAAAGCGGAGCGGTCATTACAAAGCCCTACACCACAGGGGAACTGCGCTATTATGGGGACAATGTGACGCTGGGATATGCGGAGTCCGCCAGCCACCTGTCCTTGGGGGATGAGCGGAAAGGCGTTCTTGATACCGGGGATATGGCCCAGATGGATGAGGACGGAACCTTTACCATCGTTGGGCGTAAAAAGCGATTTTTAAAGCTTTTTGGCAATCGGGTAAACTTGGACGAAGTGGAGCGGATGGTGAAGACGGCTTTCCCCGGCGCGGATGTGGCCTGCGGAGGCCTGGACGACCAGTTATGCCTTTACGCGGTCCAGGAGAGCGAACTTCCAGCCATGCGGGCGTTCCTTATCGAAAAGACGGGTTTAAACCCCGCGGCCTTCCGCGTGCAAGCCGTCGGACAAATCCCCAAAAATGAGGCGGGAAAAACTTTGTATAAGGAATTGGAGCAATGATGACCGATTGGGAAACCTTACTGTCCCTGCCGCCCTATGGCATGGGCAGGGAGGAAAAGCATCCCTTCCTCACAAGAGAGCTGGCTGCCCTATGCCGCCACCATCAAGCGGGTTGCCCTTCCTACGCCCGTATGCTTTCCGCCTGGAGTGAAACGGAAGCCCTTGCCGGTTCCTCATCCCGAGCACACGGCTATGAGGGGCTTCCCTTCCTGCCCGTGCGCCTGTTTAAGGAGTTTGATCTGTTCAGCGTGCCAGAGGAAAGCCTGCACAAAACCCTGACCAGCAGCGGCACAACAGGCCAGCAGGTGAGCCGCATCCACCTGGACCGTGAAACCAGCGCGGCGCAGAGCAAAGTTCTCACGATAATCGTCCGCGATTTTCTGGGAAACAGCCGCTTGCCCATGATCATACTGGATACGAGCGCGCTGCTTCAAAACCGAGCCATGTTCTCTGCCCGGGGCGCCGGCGTGCTGGGCTTCAGCCTTTTTGCCCGGGATAAAATATATGCTTTCGATGAGCATATGAATCTGGACGTTGCGGGCCTGCGAGCATTTTTAGAGAAGCACCGCGGCGAACCCATCTTTCTGTTCGGCTTTACCTACATGGTTTGGCGGCATTTTTACGGGGATTTACGTACGCTTGCCGAACCTATTGATCTCAGCCAAGGCATCCTGATCCACGGCGGCGGCTGGAAAAAGCTGGCGGCGGAAGCCGTTTCTCCCTCGCAATTTCAAAATGGACTCAAGGAAGTATGCGGCATCCGCCGGGTGCACGATTATTATGGCATGGTAGAACAAACAGGCGCCATTTTTATGGAATGTGAGAAAGGCCACCTCCACGCGCCCGTATGGGCGGATATTCTCGTTCGCAGCCCGCGGGATTTTTCACTGGCTCCTATGGGTGAAAAAGGACTCATTGAGGCGGTGAGCCTGCTGCCCCGCAGCTATCCAGGCCACTTGTTGCTCACCGAGGACGAGGGGAGGATTCTAGGGGAGGACGATTGTCCCTGCGGCCGAAAAGGCAAATATTTTCAAGTGTTGGGCCGCATTCAGCGGGCGGAGGCAAGGGGGTGCAGCGATACCTATGAACCAGCCTAAGCCCTATGAGTTGCTTTGCGGAACAGACGATTTTGAGCAAGCGGCAGGCCTGCCCGTTTTGCAGCCTTTTTCGGAAAGCGTACTTTCCTTCCTGAGCTCGGTTTCGACGGACTTGCTGAAGGATCAGGAAGCCCGCGTATATCCGGATGTTGCGGCCTTTGCTTACTTCTGCCGCAGGGCAAATCTGGAGCGTCTTCGCCAGGACTACGGGACGGCCCTGTCCGGCCGCCTGGGCCGGGGCCTCACGTTTCACATCGCCCCCAGCAACGTGCCCATCAATTTTGCGTATTCCCTGGTTTCATCCCTGCTGGCGGGCAACCCCTGCATTGTAAAAGCCAGCAGCCTGGACTTCCCCCAGACCCGCATCGTATGCCGGGCCCTGCGGTCCGCGTGTCTGCGGATGACGGATAGATTCCCAACAAAAGAAAGAAGAAGGGAGATATCCCTTCATCCCTACGTGAACGTACTCATCTACCCCCGCAACCGGCAGGACATCACGGAGCGGTTAAGCGCCCTTTGCGCCATAAGGCTCGTCTGGGGCGGGGACGAAACCATCCGCCGGGTACGTCAGGCGCCCCTCGCGCCTCAATCCTTTGACGTAACCTTTGCCGACCGGTACTCCCTGCTGGTCATCCGCGCGTCGGCAATTGAAAGGATGGACGAAAAGGCGCTGGCCGCCCTGGCCCATGGTTTTTACAACGACGCCTTTGTAACCGACCAAAATGCCTGCTCATCACCAAGGCTGGTATATTGGGTGGTGGAAGGACAAGCGGCAAAAGGCGCGGACGCCCGCAGCCCCCGCGAGCGGTTCTGGGAGGCGATACATGCCTACGCCGCCCCGCGTTATCCCATCCAGCCCGTCGCTGCCGTGGATAAGCTGACCGCCCTTTACCGAGCCAGGGTGAAGGCTCCGGATCTGCTTCCCATGACAGTTGACGCCGCTTGCCTTTCTTGGGCGGGCGAAGCGGATGCAAAAACGATGGTTTCAGATACATCCCCGCATCACGCAGACAACCTGATCACCCGGGTGCAGGTTGAAGCCCTTTCTCCGTTGGTGGAGGAACTCCGCTGCGGGGGCGGCTTCTTTGTAGAATATGAGAACCGGGACCTGGAAGCTTTGGCCCCCATCGTGCGCCGCAATTACCAAACCCTTTCCTATGCAGGATTTGATCCACAGGAACTGCGGGATTGGGTGACCGGACACGGCCTGTCCGGCATCGACCGCATTGTGCCTGTGGGCCATGCGATGGATTTTTCCCTCGTCTGGGACGGAACAGACTTAATCCGCACCCTATCCCGGGCCATTGAAACACGCTGATCCAGCGAGAGGTGACACCCATGAGCAAGACGCTTCTTTCCTTTGTGATTCCCTGCTACCGCTCCGCAGACAGCATCGGGGATGTGGTGGCGGAGTTGGAGGCGACCGTGGCATCCCGAGAAACTGAATTTGACCATGAAATCATTCTGGTAAATGACGGCAGCCCGGACGATACCGCCGCCGCCATCAAACTCCTTTACGATGCAAACCCACGCCTGGTATTCGTCAACCTGTCCCGCAACTTTGGCCAGCACAGCGCCTTAATGGCCGGCTTCAGTCAAGTACGGGGCGAGATCGTGATTTGCCTGGACGATGACGGTCAGACCCCTGCCGACGAATGTTTCAAACTCATCGACAAGGTGCGGGAAGGGTATGATATCGTCTTCGCCGAATATGCCAAACGAAAGCAGAGCCTGTTCCGTAATCTGGGCAGCCGCTTCAACGCAGCCTGCAACCATTTCTTTTTCGGCCAGCCTAAGCGCCTCATTACCAATAGTTACTATGCCTGCCAGCGCTTTGTGGTGGACAACGTGCTGCAATACCCAAACCCCTTTCCGTACATCACAGGACTGCTCTTTCAAAGCGTCAGCAGGTATGCCAACGTGCCCGTCATGCACAGGCCCCGCCGGGTGGGTGAGAGCGGATACAACCTGCGCAAACTTGTGTCTCTTTGGGCAAACGGAGTTACGGCTTTTTCCATCAAGCCCCTGCGCCTGGCCAATTACATCGGTTGGTTTACCGCCGTTTTCGGGTTCCTCTTTGCGCTGATCACCATCATCCGCAAAATGGCGGACCCAGACATGCAGGCGGGCTGGGCCAGCACCCTGGCTGTGATGCTCATCCTGGGCGGCGTCATCATCGCCCTCATCGGTATCGTCGGCGAATACGTGGGGCGTATTTACCTAAGCATCAACCGGAGCCCTCAGTATGTGGTGCGCCATATCATGGATCGAAGAAAAAGCATGGAGGAAAGCCGTGAAAGTGACTCACGCAACCTGGGAACTTGAGAATCTGGGCGTTCAAACGTATGAATTCTTACTGGACGCGCAGGATTCCCTTGATCGCTTTGCGGAGAAAGAGCGGGAATGCCTCGACGCCGGCGCGGAGTACCTGGTGGTGAAAACGCCTGTAAATTGCGCCCGTTGGCTCTTTGGCCTGCCCGCTCTTCAGTATACGTTTGTGGAGACCGTATTCCATGTGGCCATCAAGCGGGCGGAATACAGGATACCCGCCGCCATCGCCCGGTTTGACCGTGGGCTTTCCGTAGCGGAGCGCGGGAATCCTGAGGATATCGCCAGGGTTACGGGTATCATCCGGGATGGGATCTTCCTCTCTGACAGGGTGTCAATCGACCCCCATTTCACCTTGGCGCAATCCGGTTACCGGTATGCCAACTGGACTCGCGGTATGCTGGAAGCCGGCGGCAAGCTGTACGAGATGCTGCGGGAGAAAAGGCCCGTCGGATTTTTCGTGGTCTGCCGGAAGGACGAAAACACCGTGGATCCTGTGCTGATGGGCCTGTACGACGAGCAAAACGATCGTGGCATGGGCGCGCTCCTGCATAAAAAAGCCATGGATACCTGCTTTACCTGGGACTGTAAACAGCTGCAAAGCACCATCGTCAGCAACAACGCAAAGGTACTGCGGGTATATGTTAATGCCGGTGCTGCCATCGTAGATACGCTGTACACCTACGTAAAACACCGGGGGGCGTGCCCATGAAAAGGCAGGCGCAGCGAACCCTGGCCGGCGGTGTAACCGAGGGCTCCGGCTCCTCCATAGGCGGCAGAAATTTCCTTTTCCTCCACGGCACGCTGCTCCTCTACAGCGCGGTGAGCATCCTGGCCAAGTACGCGGCCATCGCCCTGGACGCTCATCGACAGGCTCAAGCGCTACTGTTTTTAGGGCTGGAATTTTCAGCGTTGCTGCTCTACGCCTTTCTATGGCAGCGAATACTCCGGCGGATGCCGCTCAGCTTCGCGTACAGCAACAAGGCCGTGTGTACCCTGTGGATCTGCCTATTCGGGCTCCTGTTTTTTGGAGAGCCGCCGACATGGGGAAAGGCGTTGGGCCTCCTGGCGGTACTGGCCGGAATATGGCTCGTGGCAACGGACCATGACAGCTAGCGTACTTATTTACCTGGCGACGCCTCTGCTGGCGGCGTTTTCGCAGGTGGTTCTTAAAAAAGCGGCGGACAACCCCCGGTTCACGGGCCTGGGGATGTACCTGAACCTGCCCGTAATATTAGCGTATACCCTGTTCTTCGGCTGCATGCTCCTCAACGTATGGGCTCTGCGCACCCTTGATCTTACCATCGCCGGGGTGCTGGAGTCCTCCGGCTATATCTATACCGTGTTTCTGGCCCGTTTTTTCCTGGGTGAAAGGATCACCCTCCGCAAACTGCTGGGCAACGCACTGATCATCCTGGGCATCGCGCTGACCCTGACCCTTCCTTTTTAGCGGCATTCACCCTTGCGAACCCCCCCTGCCGGAATTTTATCCGTTCCGTATCGAAAAACACTCCGCGCGCCCGCAGGGAGGCCCCACATAGCAAAGCCGTGCGACACGGTATCATGAAGGAGGACATATGGAATCCAGTCAAAAGCCCGATCCCGCCAAGAAAATCATCTTCTCCGGCATCCAGCCCTCAGGCGCCCTGACCTTGGGGAACTACATCGGCGCGTTACGCAACTTCAAGCTGCTGGAGGACGACTATCGCTGCGTCTACTGCGTGGTGGACATGCATGCCATCACCGTGCGGCAGGACGCGGCGGGCCTGCGCCGGCGCTGCCTTGAATTGGCCGCCATTTACCTGGCTGTGGGCCTGGATCCGGATAAAAACCTGATCTACTGCCAAAGCCATGTGAGCGCACACGCGGAATTGGCATGGATCCTCAACTGCCACGCCTATATGGGCGAGCTGTCCCGCATGACCCAGTTTAAGGACAAGAGCGCAAAACATTCCGACAACATAAACACGGGGCTGTTTACTTACCCGGTGCTGATGGCCGCGGACATCCTGCTCTACCAGGCGGATCTGGTGCCCGTGGGCGCGGACCAGAAGCAGCATGTGGAGCTGACCCGAGACATTGCGCAGCGTTTTAACGGCCTGTACGGCAACGTATTCACCATTCCAGAGGTCTTCATCGGCCAGGTGGGCGGCCGGGTGATGAGCCTTCAGGAGCCCACCCGCAAAATGAGCAAGTCTGACCCGGAAGATACCTTCGTGTCCCTCTTGGACCCGCCGGAGGTGATCCGGCGTAAGATCAAACGGGCTGTCACGGATAGCGGCGCGGACATCCTCTTCGACCCGGAGGCGAAGCCCGGCGTCAGCAACCTGCTGTCCATCATTGCCGCCCTGAACGGAGAAACACCCCGGCAGACGGCGGACAGCCTTGCCGGCCAAGGCTACGGGGCGCTTAAGGAGCGGGCGGCGGACGCCGTCATCAGCGTGCTGGAACCCCTGCAGGGGGAACACAGGCGGCTGATGGCGGACAAGGCCTATCTGCAGAGCGTGTTGAACCGCAACGCGGAAAAGGCCTCATCCCTTGCCGGCCGCACGCTGGATAAGGTGAAGCGCAAGGTGGGGCTGGCCGCCCGCTGAACGGGAACGGGATGATCCTTCTGGCTGTTTGGCAAACATGACTGCCTTTCCCCATCAGGAAAAATTCATATCAAATTGCACGACGACCCTATACCGTTCATCCAGAGATTTTACATAGTCCGCCAGGGACCGGACCAACGCGTCCCTGTCCACTGATTCGCTGGGCAGCACGCAGTCAAAAATCAGGTTGATCTGCGCCTGCCCTGGTACCAGCCTGAAATCATGAAGGGTCAGCCGGGAATCCATTTGCCGCAGGAAGGCTTCAATTTGAGCTTTCAGTGTGCTGATGCCCTCATTCTCCGTATCGATGGGGTCCATATGGATACAAAGCAGGGAACCCACTTCTTTACCGATTTCACGTTCAGCCCTGTCGATCATTTCATGTATTGCCACGATATCCGCCTTGGCGCTAACCTCCGCGTGCACGGAGGCTATGGAACGCCCCGGGCCATAGTCGTGCAATACCAGGTCATGCATACCCAGCACGCCGTCATACGTAAGCAGTTTTTCTTTGATGGCATTTGCCTTTTGAGGGTCAGGCCTCTCGCCCAAAAGCAGGCCGATGGTGTCCTTGCATACGTCAAATCCGGTTTTCAGCACCACCAGCGCTACCAAAACGCTCATCACGCCGTCCGCCTGCCAGCCGAAGGTGTATTGCAAGCCGATGCTGATCAGGACGCCAAGCGTAGCCAGCACATCGCCGATGCTATCCTTGGAGGCGGCCAGCAAGGCGGCGTTATTGACGGTTCGGCCCAGCTTACGATAAAAGAAGAACAGCCACAGCTTCACCAGCGCCGCCATAAGCAGCAGAATCATCACCGGCATGGACAATAGCAGTTTCTCTGATGCAAAAATAGCGCCGACCCCATCCCTCAAGAGGGAAAGCCCCATAACCACGATAAAAGAGCCAACGCCCAGAGCGCCGATGTACTCCAGCCGTCCATGGCCGAACGGGTGCTCCTGATCCACAGGTTTTTGGGCCATACGCACCGTAACCAACGATACAATGCTGCCAAAAGCGTCGGACAGGTTGTTAACAGCGTCCGCGATGATGGCCAGCGATCCGGTAAACAGACCCAGCAGAAACTTGCTCAGCGTCAGCAAAAGGTTCAGGCAGATGCCGACACCCGTACCCAAGGTCCCGTACGCCATGCGGACCTGCTGGTTTTCCAGCTGCGCCGCGTTATTGATAAAGCGCCTGACGAGCCATGCCGTCACCGGGAACCATCCTCCTTTATCGCTGCCGCTACTCTCGGATCACGGCCTGATACTTCTCCGCGCACATCCCTTGCACCCTGTCCATCACCTTTTGAACCTCCGCCTCGGTAAGTGTCCGGTCCGGAGCCCTGAACGACAGGGAGAATGCCGCGCTCTTTCGACTCAGCCCCAGCTGGATGCCCCGGTATACGTCAAACAATGTCAGGCTTTCCAGCATGTTTCCGGCGGATTTTTTCATATCCGCCATAAGCGGGCCTATGGCGACGGATTCGGCCATCGCCAACGCCAGATCCCGGGTCACGGCTGGAAACCGGGGAAGAGGCTTCACCTCGCCCATGGGGACCGCGTCCGCCAGCATTCGCTGCAAATTCACCTCGGCTACCAAAGCCCGGCGCGGCATGTCAAAGGCTTCCAGCAAGTTGGGATGCGCCTCGCCCAGCTGCGCGTACAGGATATCGTTGCGGATCAGGCGGGCGCAGCGGCCCGGATGATAATAGGAATCCGCGCCGGGGACCACCTCCCAGGGTATGCCAAAGATGGCGAGAAGGGCTTCCACTACTCCCCGCAAGGCAAAGAAATCGGCATTTTCGCCATAGATGCCCAGGCAGAGCCACTGGGTCTCCGTTGGCAAGCCCTCCGCCGTGACGTGATGAGGATCGAAGACAGTCCCCATCTCATAGAGACAAGCCCGCCCCGTAGCATGGTTCATGTTGAAAGCCAGGGTTGTCAGCATGTCCGGAACCAGACTCCCTCTCATCACCGCCGTATCCTCGCCCAGAGGATTGCGGATGGGCAAGGGCCGCATCCGGGGATCCTCCGGCGCCAGGCCCAGTTTGGCAATTTCTTTCATGCCCTGGAAGCTGTAATTCATGATCTCATAGTACCCATACCCATGCAAAAGGCTTGCCGCCTGATTTTTCAGCCTTCCCATGGAACTGTGGCCGCCCTGGGTGGTCTGTCCCAGGAAGGGCGTGGCGGCTATGTGCTCGTAGCCATAGATGCGCAGCACTTCCTCGCAAAGATCCGCCTCGCCGTCCAAATCACCGCGGTGAAGGGGCGCGGTAGCGGTCAGACTGTCCCCATCCACGGTAACGCCGAAGCCCAGGCGGGTCAGAATATCCTCCATGGCATTGGCGGGAATATCCACACCGGCCCGGTTCCGGATTCTCCGTATACTGGCGGTGATCGCCTGAGGAACTGCCGGAGCGGGATACAGATCGATCACGCCGTTCACCACGTCCCCGGCGTCCAGCTCGTTAACCAGCATGCAGGACCTCTGCAGCGCCTCCAGCACCGTGGCGGGGGATACGCCCCTCTCAAAGCGGCCGCTGCTCTCGGTGCGCATACCCAGGGCCCGGCCGGTCAGCCGGATGGACGTCCGGTCAAAGCTGGCGCACTCAAACAGGACGTCCCGCGTACTCTCCGTAATTTCACTCTCCCGACCTCCCATGATGCCGGCCAGGCCCGTGGGACCTTCCCCGTCGCAGATGAGCAGATCCCCGGGGCGCAGCGTCCGCTCCACCCCATCCAGGGTCGTAATGCAGGCCGCGCGCGTTTTGTCGTCGGAAAATCCGCCGCCCGTACGATCTCCGGCCCTTCGCACGACGATCTTCTTCCCCCTTACTTTGTCCAAATCATAGGCATGCATGGGGTGACCATACTCCAGCATCACGAAGTTGGTGATGTCCACGATGTTGCAAATGGGCCGTATACCCGCGCTGTGCAGGTACTTCCGCATCCATAATGGGGAGGGGCCGATGCGCACGTTTTTAATTACCCGGGCTGCGAAACGGGGACACAGGTCCGCGTCCTCCACGGAAATCTTCACTTCCTGATGGATGTCCCCTCCCGACGATCTTACGGTAATTTCCGGCGGATGCAGCGCCGTATTCAGCGCGGCGGCGGTTTCCCGGGCTATTCCCATGGCGCTGAGGCAATCGGGCCGGTTTGCCAGGATCTCAAAGTCCACGGACACATCGTCCAGGCCTAGGTGAGGCCGCACGTCGCTGCCCAAAGGATAGTCCTCCAGAAAAATCAGCAGACCCTCCTCCCCCACGCTGGGGTATAGCTCCCGGGGCACCTTCAGTTCCGTGGCGGAGCAGAGCATGCCTTCGCTGAGCAGGCCCCGCAATTTGCCTTTCTTGATTTTTACACCTCCCGGGAGCCTTGCGCCCTCCAGGGCTACGGCCGCCAGGATGCCCACAGCTGCGTTGGGCGCGCCGCAGACGATTTGCAGCGGAGCCTCCCCTGCCACGTCCACGGTGCACAAACGCAAGTGGTCGCTGCCTTCCACCCTTTCACAGGTGAGCACCCTGCCCACCACAACCCGTTCCATCTCCCCGCCCAAATCCTCCACGCCCTCCACCGCCGTGCCGGTCATAACCATGCGCTTGGCAAAAGCATCGGGAGTAACGGGGATATCCGCATAGTCCTTCAACATGGTAAACGAAAGCTTCATAGCTCGATTCTCCTTTCTTTCGCCAGGGTTGCCGCCCTGTTACCGCAGTTGCTCCAGCAGCCGGGCGTCCCCCTCAAAGAGGAGCCGCAGGTCACGGATGCCATAGCGCTGCATGGCGATGCGATCCAGGCCGATTCCAAAGGCGAATCCGCTGTATTTTTTGCTGTCAATGCCGCACATCTCCAGCACCTTGGGATTGACCATGCCGCTGCCCAGCACCTCAATCCAGCCGGTATCCTTGCAAATCCGGCACCCTGCGCCCCGGCAGGACACGCAGGTCAGGTCCACCTCGGCGCTGGGCTCGGTGAAGGG
>WRHG01000021.1 GCA_009783365.1 Clostridia bacterium
CGGGGCGGGAATGGCTGCATATACGAACCAAGGCTGTTCTGGACGGGGATAAGATGCTTTCCGTGGAGTTGGAATGCCACGCCCTTTGCCAAGAGGGCGTAATGATCGAAATTTGGCAGGCATGGCCCGCCGCGGCCGCCTATAAGTACGATGATGAGGCTGTCGCGGAACTGCAGGCGGATCTGGAGACGGCTGCGAAGTGGCTTCAGGGCGTGAGCTTGCCGGAAGGATAATATAATACTAAAGTTGAGGATTTTGGAGAGGCATCCATGATAAAAATGAGCGTCATTGTACCCTGTTTTAACGAAGAGGAAGCCGTGCCGATTTTTTATGAGGCGTTGCGGGAACAGCTGAGCCAGATGCCCGTGGAGGCGGAGATTCTCTTTGTGGACGACGGAAGCGCCGATGGAACGCTGGATGCGTTTCGAACCCTGCGGGTTCAGGATTCGCGGGTACGTTACATCAGTTTTTCACGCAATTTTGGCAAGGAGGCGGCTATGTTCGCGGGGCTGGAGGCAGCCACGGGAGAGGTGATAGCCATCATGGACGTGGATTTACAGGACCCGCCCCAGATGCTTTCAAGGATGCTGCGCGGCATTGAGGAGGAGGGGTATGACAGCGTTGCGACCCGGCGGGTGACCCGCAGGGGTGAGCCTCGGTTGCGTTCCTTTTTCGCCCGGATGTTTTACCGTATCATCAACCGGATTTCCAAAACGGAAGTGGTGGACGGAGCCAGGGATTTTCGTCTGATGACCCGCCGGATGGTGAACAGCATTCTGAGCTTGAGGGAGGTGAGCCGCTTCAGCAAGGGAATCTTCAGCTGGGTGGGGTATCAAACCCTTTGGCTGGAATATGAAAACCAACAGCGGGTAGCGGGTGAAACCAAGTGGAGCTTTTGGAAGCTGCTGATTTACTCCATGGACGGTATCATCGCGTTTTCCACCGCGCCGCTGGCCATTGCTTCAGTGACGGGGTTCTTCTTCTGTGTGATGGCGTTCCTGCTGATCCTGTACTTCTTCATGAAAACCCTGATCTGGGGCGATCCAGTGGCGGGCTTCCCCGCAACCGTCTGCATCATGCTGCTGCTGGGCGGTTTGCAGCTTTTCTGCGTGGGCATTCTGGGACAATATCTGAGCAAAACCTATTTGGAAACCAAGAGGCGTCCGATTTATATCGTTAAGGAGAGGGAGTAGTTATTGAAGGGTAGCAAAAGGACGGAGCGCCGGCCGCTCCGTCCTTTTGTAAAACCAGGCAGTCATAACAGGAAGCTTGAAGCGTTTACATGTCAGCCAATGCCGGGAACATTGCTTCCAGCGGGTCGACAAACCAGGAGATATCCGGCGGATTGTCCGGGGGCATCACCATCATCGCTATTGCAAGCGTTGCGTCGTCGGGCGCATAAAGGCACATAAGGCCGGTCATATTAACGGACTCGACCGCGCCGGTAAAGCCCAAGCCGATAACAGGAGTATCACTGTCCGAGTGATTTATAAAAGAAACCACATCCATGCCTTCGATCGGCATCACTTGGGCGATGAGCTGGTTGAATATTTCCTGGTTCATCACCGGCAGGGCGAGTTTCACGTTAGGTATTGCCTGCGCTAAAAGGACCACGATGCTCATCGACGCTGCGTTCATGATCATGGCGCCGCCTTCCATTTCGGTGACGGCCCATCCGTCCGGCACGCTTAGGGTCAACCCCATCGCGTCATTGGCGTAAGGAGTGTCGGCGAGAGCGGCCACGGGCAGAACCAGTGCGAGAATCAACAAGATGGCTAATGATTTCCGCATTTTTATTCCTCCACTTCAATATTTGTTGCTTAAAGCGGTGCTGTTAAAGAACGGCCGCCGAAGCGGAAAACACGGATCTTCTTTATACACGATTACAAGCAACAGCGTTATTGTATATCTACGGCAATCACTTGTCAATGAATATCCATGATAACTTTATGATAAACCTATATTATCGGCGAGCCGTGCAGATTCATCTTGAAAGGCTGACGAGCAGAGGGTTGTCCGCTATTCTTCCGCCGCCACGGTGTTATCCCCGTTCCTGTACAATCCAATGATCTCTCCCCTGCGCAGGATGTTGCCAGGCTGGCCGCCCGATATGTCCAGGCTGTCCGTGATTTTCTGATAGTTGTTGGAAGCGTTCATTTTACCCGCCGGCTTGTCCGGCACGGCTTGCAGGGCGAATACCTCAATGCGGTAGTGATGATCCTTGCCTTTGGGCGGATAGGGCCCCACATATTGCTTTTTGTCGGAATACAGGCCCAGGGACAGGCAGGTCTCCGTCACGTCCGTCACGGCAAAATGGAGCCAGTTGGCGTCCATATCAAACATGTATACTGCGTATAGGCTGGCGCCCTCTACCGGGTCGAAGGTAAGCTGGGGGCTCAAGTTTTGGCCCCTGGGCTTGTTGGGGCCTCGATTGGCGGCGGTGGTCGTTATCAGACGCCCCTCCGGCGTAATGGACTCGGAGGTGACAGTGATGGCAGGAGGCTCTTCCGCCGCCGCGAGGGATATGATTTTCATACAAAAAAGCAGCGCAGCGATCAGTGCAGCCGTCTTTTTGGGTAGGAGCATCCTTTGGAACATTGGTATACCTCCTTTTGTCGGCAAGTGGATACAGGGCGACAGGCTTTCTTACGGCCGGTAATAATGGATGATTTGGTTCACCCGATTGCCTTTTAGGTGGTATTCCAGCACCCATATGTTGCTGGCGGTGGTATTGCAGGAGTAATAGACGGTCTTGGCGCCGTCCTCATTCAGAAGCACGCGGCCCAGGTTGATATCGTCGTAGTACAGTCCCCGGTTTCCGTTGGGGTTCCTTACCTGGCCCATGTCCTTGTAAGCGGAGGTAATATCTTCTTCAGAGTTGTCAAAGCCGACATTTCGCGGACCGGCGGTAATCTCGCGGTTCATTTCCACCCGAACCAGCACCCACTTGTTGTTGGTCAGGGTAAAAACAGCATGGCCCCAGTCGTAATCCCAATGCTGTGCATCGTTGTCCAGGGAGAGGTATCGGGTGTCCGCCTCACCGGCAGGCGCCCCAAAATGCTGCCGGAAATCGTCCGGAGACGTGGCGTTGAGCGTAAAGCCACGAAATTTATCGACATCACTATATATGGGCGGGAGGGCTGGCTTAACGTCAAATTTATAGCTTACTTCGCAGATGCTGGACATTTTGCCGTATTGATTTACAGCAACGGCCCTCAGGGTCACCCGGCCCGAGGGCAGGTCAATGGGCGTGCCGTCAAAAACAGGGCTTTCCAGGGTGGGGGTGGAACCGTCGATGGTGTAGTAATAAGTGTAGGTCTGATCCTTCTCTTCCCTTGATTTTTCCTTCGGCATATCTCCCGGTCGCAGGCTGACGTCCCTTCGCTTCGTATACGTATTGGGGGCCAGGTTGGCCTTGGGGGCCGGGGGGGTAGGGTAAAAGACGGTATAGGTGACGGACAGGGGATCGCTGACCAGATCCTGGCTGCAGCAGACTGCCCTAAGGGTAAGCGTTCCCTCAGGGATCGTGACGACGCCGTCCTCCGTAAAGGAGCCCTCTTCAGGAAGCACAGCGCCATTGTCCAGGGTATAGTAGATATCATAGCCCTGGGGGGAGGTTAGGTGCACGGTTTGTTCCAGCATATGCCGACCGGCGGGCAGATCCACCTGGGGAATGTTGGGAATAAAGTCTTTACGCTGGACGCGGAAGTTCTCCCTGTCCGTATTCTCGTACGCTTGCAGCATCATATTCGCCGCATCGGGGTTGCGTTCCTGGTCCTGGTACATGCGTATGAGGGCGGTATAAGCCTCCGTGCGGGATGGCGCTACCGTTTCGCACAGGGTTAAGTACTCTTTTTCAGCGGAGGTGGAATCATTGTTCAGTTCATAGGCGTTGGCCAGCAGGAGCAAGCCGTCGTAACTTTCTGGATCGAGGATATTGGCGAGGCGAAAGCTCATGATTGCTTGATCTAAATCACCCTTGTCAATAAACTCCTGCCCCACCAGCCAATAAGCCTGGGCAGGTGCGCTTCGCATATTCCCCAGCAGATCCTCCCGTTCTTTTTGCCGCAGGTCGTCTTTGCTGGAGGCCAGTTCCAGCGTGAACTCCGAGGAGGCTTCCACGATTCTGCGGGCAGTCGTCCGCTGACCCTCGTCGGTACCGCTCATATAGACCCAATAGCCTGCCGCCGCCAGGATCACCAGCACAAGGATGAGCAAGCTCACAAGCATCCAGTTGACGGGATGCCGTTTGACCGCGTGAGTTCTGGCATGGCTGGAACCAATGTGCCTGGAAAGACCTCGTGCGTTTACCGGTATGCCCCGATGAGTGCTGGGGCGGCTGGCGAAGCTGTTGAGCCCCTTGGGAGCCACTTTGCGCCGGACTCCGCGCTCCTGCTCCAGGGGCAGAGGGGACATATCATAATCCCCATATTCAGGAATATCCGTTCTCGCATCGTCCGGCAGTACGGGAGGCACGGAGTCCATACGCCCCTGACGGATCGCTCGAACCCCCGTCGCGCCGGATAGGGGGGAATGGCCGCTGAGCAGTGTTCCGCAATGGTCACAGTTGAGCGCCTCATCGGCCATATAGGTGCCACAGCGCTGGCAAATCATCGGGACTCCTTTCCGCGCCCTAAATAACGGCGGGTTCGCGTCGGTTGTTTACGGGGCTGCCGTTAATGGTCAGATCAAAGGCTTGCCCTAAATAGGCGGCGGCTTTCTCACACATGATGATGCGGGATAGATAGATGCTCAAATACTCCAGTACGCTGGAGGATTCATCCATCACCAGGGATTGGCGTATGAGTTTTCGCTCCAGGTCCACGGTGACGGAGTTTTCGTGGATGGCTGCATTCACCCGGTCGTGAATGTCATCGGGGCCGGGCCTTCTTCTCCGCACGCGGCTTTTGTGGGCGTCAATCTTATCCGCGATCACCAAGGCCGCGCTGACGACGCTGCAAACGATACCGCTCTGTTCTTCGTGATTGCCTACGGCGGTGATGATCTCCAGAATCTCCTGGATGTCCATGCCCGCTTCCTTCAGTATCGGAAACAGCAGAATCGCGCCGTTGGGGCCGTGATTTTGTCGATTGATGCTGTTGCCAACATCGTGAACCCAACCCGCGATGGCTGCCAGCTCGATTTGCCGGGAGCTATAGGACAGTGATTTTAGAATACCGCTGGCAGTACGGCTTACAAAGCTCAGATGGCGGGGGCCGTGCTCGGTATAGCCCAAGGCATTCAGGTATTGATTGCTGGCCTTCACCATGGCTTTAACGCTCTCATTCTGCTGGATCTCTTGCAGGGTAATCAACGAATCGAACCTCCTTTTGCTGTGGGCATTATCGTACGTACGGATAGTTTCCGGCTATTGCAGGCGTTTCACCGCCCGGAAGGTGGGATCTGCGGTAAAATCCCGCAATGGGGCTTCGCCGCCCAGGCGCTCGATTGCGTTTCGGATTTCAATAAAATCAATGTAGCTGACATCGTTCCCCTCAGCCGCATCAAGCAGGGCTTCCAGCGCCCGATCATCATCCAGCTTTGCCAAATAGCCCGCGAACAGGGCTCGTTTGTCCGGCTGAGCCCGAAAGGAGGACAGGGCGAAAGCGAACACATCCTCATCGCCGGAAAAGCGGGTAAGAACATCCAGAAGGGCCTCCTTGCCCGCCGAACCCGCAGCCAGAAAAGCCGTCTTGATAGGCTGCCGGGCCGAGTCACCCATCTGACGAAGGCTTTCCAGGGCATTGTCCAGCAATTCCTCTTCCTCTGATCGCTCCACTTGCCAGCGCAGGTAATCCACCATGGGGGTTACGCTTTCCATTTGCCGAAGCAGGTCAACAGCCAGCATTCGAGCTTGGCAGGGGGCGGCGTGATCTCGTATCAGAACCAGCAAGGGCTCCTCATTTTTAAGCTCCGCCAGACGGTTCAGGAGCGAGTCGGGCACGGATTCGTCCTCATCTTTCAGATACGCCGTCAAGATGGCACACAGTTCTTCGGCGTCTTGGCATCGGTCAAAAAAGCGGATGTCGCTATCAACGGGTTTCATTATGATCGCTCCTTTTCGGCAGAGGCCAAAGACGGCATAGGCAGGAAAAGGCTTTCAGCGCAGCAGGGATGTCGCTTGAGGCGTCAAAGGGGAGGAGGGATGGACGGAGTCCGTGATATTGCAAAAAGTGTCGCATGAGCGCCCTTTGCCAGGAGTGCTTTGCGTCCGCTGCAAAGGCGTAGCGCTGGCGGCGGTCCATGCGCCACAGCAGTTGGAAAGCATGGCCGGCAACCCGTGGATTGCGCAGCTTCCGACAAGCAACCAGGATGCGGTGAGCCAGCAACCGCTGCATCATGGTGGGAACTTTAGGGTGTGCTTCGATGGGATTGACCTGCATGATGCGCCTGTTCTGCCAGATGATATAGGGAGGCTTGGCGTCCAGGCTGACCAGGGCGGAAAGAGCATAGCGCTTCACGTCCGGATCCTGGGTGTTCTGCAGCAACACATCCCGAAGCAGACGCTCGGCCTCCAGGGGACAATGATCCGCCATCATCAGGGAAATGGGGGACAGCAGGTTACTCAACCCTTCCGAGGTCAGAGACAACGCGTAGAGAAATTGCCGATAAAAGAGGCCGTCCTTATGCAGCGCGTCCACAAAGGAGGGAAGTCCTCCGCCCAGTTTCTCGGCAATAGCCTCTAATAGACGCTCCTCTCCGGTTGGAGATAAATGCGGATAAAAGGGAAGCTGTGCCGCTTCCTTTTGCTGGTTTTCCACAGGCAGGCCCCGCTCCGCCCATTCTTCCGCAGTATGGAACACGAATTGCACGGTTACATCGTCGGGATCCAAATCCCGGCACCGGTGCAGGTGAACCAGGGCCGCGTCCGGTTTTCCCAGGCGCAGAAGCACGACGGCCAGGTTAAACAAGGTGGGCAGCCTGTCCGGCTGACCATGTTTGTTGTGACGCAACATGGCAAGCATGAGTTCCGGCAGGTTCAGGGCGGAAGCGGTAAAACAGAACAATTGCTCTTCGTGGGGATAATGACAGTTGAAGGCGGCTGCCAGCATGGCTGTTGCCGCAAGGCTGCGCTTCCCCATTTGAAGGCGCACGCTGGCCAGGGCACACAGGGAAGCCACATGTCGGGGACTTTTGTGCGCGGATAGCGACGCGTGAGCCGCAGCCCTTTTCAAACGGCCCGCCGCTTGATAGAGCATGGCATAAAGAGCGTGCAGGCGGGCATCCGCCCTGCCTATACGGGAAGCTTTGGAAAGGGTTATGGCAGCCCGGTCCAGCTTTCCGTTTGCCAGTTGCCGAGAGCTGATGTGTATCAGGGCTTCGTAGCGTGCATAGCCGCGAGAGGGCGGGTTACCCAGCAAATTCTCCAGGTCCAGGTACTCTTCCGCCTCCCACAGCAGATCGACCTCCGGAAAAGAGCGGGATTGCTGCAGATAATGGGTAAAGGCGTCGACAGCCTCTTGCTCCCGGCCCAGGGAGAGCATATTGCGGCTAATGAGGCCATAAGGCAAAAAACCTGCGGGCTCCAGCGCCAGCGCACCGAAGGCTTCCCTGGTACTGGCCTCAAAGCAGCTGAGATCCCGGAGGGTTTGGGCATATTGCAGGCGCAATTCTCCGGAGGAGGGTTCTAAGGAAACCGCCCGCCGCAACAGCGCCGCAGCGCGGTGGTGCTCACCCCGCTTGCGATGATGCTCCGCCCGGCGCAGCCAGTATCCCGAAGGTTTTTCAAAGGTTACCACCTGTCCCGCCATGACAGGGCGATTGGGATTGCTCATGATGCACTCCTTTGGAAGGGCCAGTTAACGGGTGGCCTTATTCAGCAGGCGGATCAGATCATGGGTGGAAAAATGGCTCCGGGACTTGCAAAAATGGCAACTTAACTCCGCTCCGTCCAAATCGTCCTCAATCATGTGAGTCAGTTCCTCCCGGCCCATTGCGATAAGGGCTTTCTCCATCCGCTCCCTGGAGCAGGAGCAGCAGTAGGAAAGGGGCGTGGTTTGCAAAATCACGGGTTCCAACCCGTGAAACCATGACCGCATGAGAGACGGGGCCGGCTCATGCGCCAGTTCCCGGCTTATATCTCCCAAAAGGGGGCTGCGCAGTTCCAGCTGATCAATGACGCTGTCCGGACAACCGGGCAGGGGCTGCAGCAGGACGCCTCCCGCCGCCAATACGATATCACCCGCAACCAGTACGCCCAAACTCACCAGAGAGGGGCTTTGCTCACTTTGCAGGTAGTAAGAGGCAAAATCCTCCCCAATCTCGCCGCTAACCAGGGGTACCTGACCGATGTAGGGGGTTTTCAAGCCCATATCCTTGACCACGCTCATCCGGCCGGCGCTGCCAACGGCAAGGCCTACATTCAGCTTGCCGCCCTGGCGGAGGGGCAGATCCAGCTGGGGCATATCCACGCAGCCGCGCACGGTCTCACGGTCACCCACGCAGAGCAGCTTGCCAATAGGCCCGCCTCCCGTGATGGTGACGGTGACGGAGGCGTTTTCCTCCTTAAGCATGGAGCCCAGCATGGCGGTACCCATAAGCGTCCGGCCCAACGCTGCCGTGACCACGGGAGTGGTTCCGTGAATGCGCTGACTTTCCTGCACTGTGCGGGTTCCTGTCACCAGCAGGCCGCGCACCATACCGTCCGCCAATAGAATATGTAAAATCGAGTCCTTTTGCGCCGGGTATTCTTGAATACTCATGAGGATGTTTCCATGGGAGGGGAAGAGGGGTTTGGGGAGATACTATGACGTGGTTTGCGGGCGGCGATATGCCAGCGCTTTTCCCTGGCGTCGGGCTTTTGAAACGTCCGGTCCCCATAAAGCGCAATTTCCGAGAAACCCTCCCCTGCCAGGAGGTTCACCAGCAACTCCGAGGGGTAGGCATATTGGCGCTGGTGCTCTTCAATACGCAGGTACAGATGATCCTTTTGCTTTACAAAAATGGTTAGATCCAAATCCACGGCTTGCTTGTTTTTGGAAAAATGGTTCTGCCACAGGTAGGCGATGTCTTGATCCGCCTGGCCCCAAAAATGGTCTCCCAGGGTGTGCTCCAGCTTATGTGGAGTGGAAAGGTCAAAAAACAGGCATCCTCCCAAGCGCAGGGCCTGATACGCCATGCGGAAAAACGCAGAGATGTCCTCCTCCGCGGGCAGGTAATTGACGCCGTCGTTTGTGCAAAGCACCGCGTCCATCTGCCGGTGCAGATGCAGCGAGCGCATGTCCTGCTTCACAAAGGGAATCATAGCGCCGTCCTTGCGAGCCTTTTGGCTGGCTTCAAAGAGCATGTCCGTCGAAATGTCCACACCGGTCATCTGGTACCCTTTTTTCGCCAGCAGGATGGTGAGATTACCCGTGCCGCATGCGCATTCACATACTTTTCCATGGCCGATGGCATATCGGTTCATCATCGCCTCATAAAAATCCGCCCATGCGGGATAATCAACATCGGCTGTCAGGCGGTCGTATACAGACGCAAAAGCAGTATACATATCAGAATTCCTTTTCCTCCTCGTCCTCCTCCGGGCGGTAGAGACCGCGGTCTACCTCCGCCCCTTCAATCTTGGCGTTAATGTATTTGTCAAACGCCCCGTTGGAATAGCTGGCCCCGATAAATCGGCTCAAAGAAAAGCCGAGTATAAGATAGTATATCGCATATACCAGGATCGTCCACTGGATATAGGGGGTCAGGAAGCCCACGGTCACGGCGATGGCCGCGGGAAGGACGGAAAGCAGTTTAAGCCCCGCCGTCATAGGCAGGCGGCCCACGGTCAGCAGCAGGCCGTTTCGCAGCAAGTCCTTAAAGCGCAGGCGGTAAGTGACCATTAGCGGGTAAATATACAAAAGCGCGCACAGCCACAGGACAGCCAGAGTACAACTGATCATTTGCGGAATCAGGAACAATGCGTTGCCGGCGGCCAGTTCCCCGTAAAAATTCCAACAGACGTAGAGGATCATTGGGATCAGGCTGGTGATGGCGGAAGAAGCCAACCCCTGCTTCCAATTTTCCTTGAGCGCGTCCCGAAAATCGGACCAGATAAAGGCGTGTTCGTCCCGGGCCCAGTTACGGGTCACATACGCGATGCCCGCCGTACATGGTCCTGTGACGGCGATGCAGGGGATCATCCAGAGCAGCGTATTCAGCGTCAAGGCTTTGAGGTGTTCCTGCAGGGCAAGGAGGGCGGCCGCCTGCTCCGCCGCTTCCAACTCATAGACGGCCAGCATGGCGCTATACCCGTTCATAACGGCGCCTAAGCCTACGGCTAGCGCGGGAAGCCAAACAATGGCATACATCAGATTAAGCCGGACCAAACCGCTTAAGCGGATTTTAAGCATTTCGATAAAAAGCTGCCAGCGGTTTTGGGGTAGATCCTCCTTGCGGTAATCTCCCTTGCCGCTTTTGCCATAATAAAATTGATTCATCAGTCTTCCGAACATGTCGCATTCCTCCCATCAGGGCGGGCTCCAGGGTCTGTCTTCCGCTATGAGCGGACGCACTGCGTCGTGGGTACCGGTTTCCATTATAACATACTCCCTTTGAAAAGGAAAACGGAGGCAAAGGCCCTGTCGTACTTTCGTCCCGGTTTTCTTTCCTGATTGCGCAAAGGATGGGAAGGGTGGTACAATGAGGTGAAATTTCGGGAAGGAGTGACTTGATTTGGCGAGAGTGGAACTGCTGGATACCACCTTGCGGGACGGCGCCCAGGGTGAGGGAATCGAGCATTCCATCGACGATATGCGAAAGATTGCTCAAGCTTTGGACCGGTTGGGTCTGCCGCTGATCGAGGGCGGTAATCCATATGCCAATCCCAAGGACGAGACGTTTTTTCAGGAAGCAAAAAAGAAGCCTTTTCTACAGCGGTCGCAGCTGGTTCCCTTTGGCAGCACCCGCCGGGCGAACACGGCTGTGGAGGAGGACCGTGGCCTGGAGGCACTGCTGTATACCGGACAGCCGGTGATCAGTCTGGTTGGGAAAACCAGCCTATTGCATGTAACGGACGTGTTGCAGGTAAGCCCGGAGGAAAACCTGCGAATGATTGAGGAAAGCGTAGCCTTTCTTAAAGCCCATAGCCGCCGTGTACTTTACGATGCGGAGCATTTTTTTGACGGCTGCGCCGTTGACAGGGATTACGCCTTTGCCACCCTGCGGGCCGCCGCTCAAGGAGGGGCGGATGTGCTTGTGCTCTGTGACACAAACGGCGGAACCATGCCGGATGATCTGCGGGCGCGGTTTTGCGAAAGCCGGGCCAGCCTGCCCGATATGAGTTTTGGCATCCACTGCCATGACGACATGGGCCTGGCGGCGGCGGGAACCCTCCAATGCGTACAGGCCGGGGCGACCATGGCCCAAGGCACGGTGGAGGGGGTAGGGGAACGCTGCGGAAACACCAATCTGTGTACTCTGATCCCCACGTTGATGCTTAAACTTAGGTATGAGGTACTTCCGGAGGAGAACTTGCCTCTGCTGACGGAGACGGCGCGCGCCGTCGCGGATATCATGAATCTGCAGCCGGACCGCCGGGCGCCTTA
This sequence comes from Clostridia bacterium, assembly GCA_009783365.1. Next base: position 11,529 of record WRHG01000021.1, read on the forward strand.
CGTGGGTTACAGCGCTTTTGCTCACAAGGGAGGCATGCACATTGACGGGGTATCCAAAAATCAAGCCACCTTTGAGCATATTTCCCCGGAGAGCGTGGGAAACCGCCGCCGGTTTATCCTCAGCGACCAGGCGGGACGCAGCGGTGTCTATGCCCGTATGAAACGCCTGCAGCCGTCGCTCCGACGGGAGGACCCCCGGGTGAAGGCAGTTACGGATCGGTTGAAGCGCAGGGGTCTCCGGGGCTATGCTTACGAAAGCGCCGACGCAAGCTTTGACCTGATGGCCATGGATACCCTGGGCATGCGCAAGCGGTTTTTTGAGGTGGTGGATTTTCATGTTCTATCCGGCAATCCGGCTGCCAGCGATCGGCTCAACGCCCAGGCATACATCAAAATCGCAGTGGACGGCAGGGAGGAGATCAACGCAGCGGAGGGAGACGGTCCCGTGAATGCCCTGGATACGGCTCTGCGTAAGGCGCTGGTTGTGTTTTATCCCCAGTTGCAGCTTATGCGGCTGCAGGATTTTAAAGTGCGCGTTTTGGACAGCGGGGGAACTGCCTCTGTGGTGCGCGTGTTGATTGAAAGTACGGACGGCCCAAACGTATGGTCCACGGTGGGGGTGTCCAGCAACATCATTCAAGCCTGCTTCGCGGCGCTGTGCGACTCAGTGGAATATTTTCTGACCTTTTTGCAGGAAGGGTCATTTTGATAAAATGCCGCATGATATTGCAGGATTTTGGAGGGGTGAATCGTTGAATGAATGAGCGCGGTTTCAGCTTGTGGAAAGCGATGGCAATCGTTCCCCCGGGGATGGTGGAAGCGAGAGAGGGACCGGCTAGTGCGGAGGCTCGCAGATGACGTATTTCGAGGAGCTTTACGAGAAGTACGCGACCGATGTGCTCCGCGTAAGTTATTTCTACCTGGGGGACCGGCAAAAGGCGGAGGATGTGTGCCATGATGTCTTTGTACGGTTGCTGACCAACGCGCCGGAGCTCTCGGAAGGACGAGAAAAGGCATGGCTTCTCAAGGTTGCGTTAAACCGATGTCGGGATCTGTGGCGCGGCGCGTGGATGAAGCGCGTGGTGCTGGGAAGTCCGGTTTTTGAGACGATTCCCGCTTCGGATGAAACATCGGACAAAGATGAAGAGGAAGCCATGATGACAGCTATTTACCAGTTGCCCGCCTCCTTTCGGGAGGCGATTCTACTCCACTATTATCAAGGCTGCGGCATCAGTGAAATTGCGGAGATGATGGGACTGCCGGAAGGAACCATCTCCAGCCGCCTATCCCGCGGACGTAAAAAGTTGGAAACGATTTTGCAAGGAGAGCTGCGCAGTGAAGAACATTGAGAATTTACGGGAAATTGCCGAATCGCAGCTTCACGGACTGCGGGCGACTCCTAAAATGCTTGGGGAGATCAAGCGGTCGGCAGCTTCATGGGACGGGAGAAACCCGGCCGGAACAAGAGTGGGGCTTAGGACGGCAACCCTGGTTATAGGGGCGGTCCTCCTGCTCGGCGTGGGGATCGTGACCCGGCAGGGCGGAGACATACTTCAAGAAGAAGCCCCCGCAATCTCCGCGTCGATGTTGGACAGTCAGCCGGCGGGCGGCGGATACACAGCCGACGAAAACCCTACGGAGCGGGCGCTGTTGGATATCCCTCCCGGAAGAATATCTCTGGGAGCGGAACAAACGGAATACCACAACCTGTTTGCAAAAGGGACGGGAAGCAACTTTCCCCTGGTATCCGTGGACGGCGCCACATACCGGATGATGCAGAATCCTTCCTCCATCAGTGAGAGCCTGCTGGGCAGTACGTGGGGGCAGGTGACGGAGTATACCACCGAACCCGCCCTCTCAAGGGGCGGCATCGTAAGCAACGCCGTACTGCAGGGAGAGACGGTATATGCGGTCCGCGGCATGGACGGCGCCATGGCCGCCGCCCGGGTGGACGGCAACCTGAGGGTATTCCAGCGGGTAAGTTTTGCGGGATCGGCCATCATTGGCAATGAAAGCCTGAGGGATACTTTATGCGATCCGCGGGACGTGGCGGCTATGGAATTGAGCGAAGCGGGAACTGTCGGCGACGCGGCCAGTGCCCGGGAACTGATGCGTACATTATTGGAAAACGCCGTTTATCAAAGCGCCAGCGTTTCATCCGGAGGAACGAGGTCCCTGCTCATCCATCTGCAAAACGGCCTCACCCTTCAGCTGATGGCGGGCGAGGATACCGTGAGCGCTTGCGGCACATGGAGTTGCCCGGAGTTCTTTGAGGAATTCGCCGCGATCATAAGCTGAAGGGGACTGAAAACCCGGCCTCCATTGATGCGTTTTGGGATACTTTCGCACCGGTATCTATTTGTCATGGTTATCCATGCGTTCGAGTTTTCGTACCCGCCTCTGAAACTCTTCGCTGGTAGAAAAACGCGCCGCCAGAAACAGATCAATGAGTTCCATCGCAACCGTGGGACCAATAATTTGCGCGCCCAGCGCAATTACCTGCACATCGTCGTGTTCCACGCACTGATGCGCCGTATAGATGTCGTGGCATACCGAGGCGCGGATACCGCGCGCCTTGTTACAGGCGATAGCGGCGCCCACGCCCGTGCCGCAGAACATGATACCGCGCTCGCAGCCGCCGTCCAGTATGCGATCGCAAAGCGCTCGGGCCACATCAGGAAAATCAACGGGCTGCGGGTCATGGCTGCCCACATCCTCTACCGTGTGCCCCCGAATGCGCAACTCATTCAACAGGCTCTGTTTTAATGCAAAACCCGCGTGATCTGACCCCACAACGATATGCATGCCGCCGTCCTCCTATGGCTTTTTTGTTTGGTTAGACCTACATGTATGACCCGCCCGATACCACCAGGCATTCGCCGGTGATGAAGCTGGAATCATCCGAGCACAGGAAAGCGGCGGCGGCGGCCAACTCTTCAGGCTCACCCAGCCGTTCCATAGGGATGGAAGCCAGGAATTTTTGCATCACCTGCTCCGGCACGGCTTGCAGCATGTCGGTGTTTATATAGCCGGGCGCGATGCAATTCACGGTGCAATTGCTGCGGGCCAGCTCTTTGGCTAAGCATTTTGTAAAGCCGATGACGCCGCCTTTGGACGCGCCATAGTTGGTCTGGCCTAAGTTGCCGAAAGCCGATACCGATGCAATATTGACGATCTTTCCGTATTTACGCGCGCGCATACCGTCCACAACGGCCTTGCAACAAGTATACATGCTTTTCAGGTTGACGTTGATAACGGTATCCCATTGTTCATCGGTCATCTTATGGAACATCGCGTCCCGTGTTATTCCGGCATTGTTTACGAGGATATCAATTTTACCGTGTGCCTGAATAATCCCGTCAAACACCTTCTGAACATCCGCCATACTGGCCACGTCGCAGACGTATCCGCCGGCTTTTTTCTCTGCGGAATCTAGCCGCAGGGCAGCTTCGCGCATCTTGCCCGCATTCTGATCAATCAACGCCACGTAGTCCGCGCCGTCCTGCCAAAGCCGCTTGGCAATGGCCTCGCCAATACCCTGAGCTGCGCCGGTGACCACCGCCACCTTTCCGCCAAATCGCATCCGTACCTCCTCCATTCTCTCTTAACATTGGTTTTGCTTACTGTGCCGGCCGCACCTTCATCACGGTATCGAGCAGTGCGTTTTCGTCGCCTACGTTGCCTGGAAAGATGACATACGGCAGATTCGGAAATTTGCTTTCAGGCCCTGTTAGCCATACCGGGACGCCTTGCAATACCTGCCCCATGACCAGCGCTCTCCGCACACCCAATCCCTTGGTGCCCACATCGCTGGACGTAATGCCGCCCTTGGCGATGATGAAGTTAGGGCGGACCGATAATCCGGCCACAATACCCGATACGGCGTCGGAAATGCGTACGGAGAGGCGCAGTTCCTCCTCCTTGTCCGCGGCGCCCAAATCCAGCCTTTCCCTTCGCGTATAAAACGCCACGGTTTCTCCATTCCGTAGATGACGTTCAACCTCGGCCAGCGCGCGCCGCTGTTCCGCCTCGAAGCGAGGCGGGTCCAATGCAAGGTGTTGGTTAAACTCCACAAAGACGATATCCGGCGCAGCGCGAAGACGCTCCAATTGCTCGGTGGTACGCCGCACGTGGGAACCCACCACGATCAACCCGCCGTTGCGGTTGGTGGTGTTGACCAGATCTTCCCGCGTCAGCAGCGGTCTGTCGGCGATGCCGCCGATCACCTTGGTCAGCGCCGCCGCGCTGCGGAACAGAAATTCCTTGCCATGGTTTATGGCTTCGATCAGCGCCGTTACAAACACCGCCACATCCAAGTAGTCTATGGCATTTACGACTATTTTCCCAAATCCTTTCACCCGTTGCAGCTTGGCGGTGATGCCGGCATAGTCGCAGGCGCGCAGTTCCTCCAAGGTAATGCTGGTCACCGTGCCGGCAGGATATGCGCCGGCGGTTTTTTCAGCCACCCATTCGCACAGGTTGGAGCTGCTGTAGCCAAACGTATGGTCCAGCGCAAACTCTGTTTGTCCGGCGGGCGTGAGCGTATCCCCGGGGGATACGTAATGTACGTCGCCGATGGTATATCGCCCGCCCTCTAAAAAGAAGGGTATGATGATCTCGCCATCAATGTGAAGGCCTTCAGATTCCACCGCGGCGCGCAGCGTTTCGGTTTCCAGCGGATAATGACCGCGCAGCGTCGAGTCACTGCGGGAAATCAGCAAAAAGTTTCGGTTAGCCTTCCGTGAAACCTCCACTATGGTACGGGCAATACCGGCATGTACCCGCCTGGTTCGCTCGGCGTTGAATCCGCGTGAGTTGGTCAGCAGAAAGAAGATGCGTTCCTGTTCATCAAAGCCACTGCGCACACTATCCATCGACCAATCGGTATACACGGAAACACCATGCACGGTTTGAACACCGGTAGGATCGTCATCCAACACCACGATTTTCCGATCAAAAGTTCCCAACGCGGCGTTTAAGCGCGCTCTTACCGCCTCCGCATCATAGGCTGGGTAAGCATCCAGCGCGCTCCGCTTATCGAGTGCCCGCTCGTTCAAGCGCGTCATCCTCCTCGCTATAATCCATCAATAAAGCTGATGGTCAGAGCGCCTCAAACAGCACACTCATGCCCTGACCACCGCCGACACACAGCGTAGCCAGCCCAAAGCGCACTGCGCGCCGCCGCATCTC